>JAKMEV010000540.1:0-3802 GCA_022425785.1 Akkermansiaceae bacterium
GTTAAAGTGTGCCCGGGCAAGCTCCCGATCCAGAGGAAGCTCAACCGGCTGACCTTTGGCCACCGAAAGCAAAATCGCCCAGCCCAATTCCGCGGTAGAGGCTGAATTCACAAAACTCAAAAACGACTGCTCACCCTTACGCACGCAATCGATGAAGTGCCCCACACAGGAACCGGTCTGATGTTCCATGACATCTCCGCTGTCAGGAGTCGTCGTCTCGTCGCCCCAGAAATGATCCGGCGAACGTCCCTCATCGAGCGGATAAACCCACTCCTTGCTCGTCTCGCTCTCGGACCAATAGCGCACCTTGTGCGAACGCTCGAGATAGCTGTCAAAAATGAAGCCGCCCTTCGTGCCATGAATGTTGTGATAGGCATCGTAACCATTGGCTTGATCGACATTCCCAAAACAAAGCCCGGTGGCACCATTGCTGAAAGTTACGTGGATATTGTAAATCACATCCGCCTCAAAAGCGCGCGTTTGCTCTCCGCTGGCGGTGGCGTAAACCCGCACTGGTGTCGCGCCTTGGGCCGCCATGATATTCAGCATCACACTGAGAGCGTGGATGATTCCCATTCCGATGGCATCGCCCATGATCTCACGGCTCAGCTTCCACACCTTGTCTTCCGCAATGTTAATCGGATGCCGGTAGTTCACCTGCAGCTGCGTGATCGTTCCGAAGGCGTCGCGTTTCACCATCTCTTGCAAGCGATGCTCCATCGAATCGAAATTCATGAGGTAGTTGACGTAAGTGATCAACTCGGGATGCGCCTGGGCCAACTCAAGTTGATTTTCGAAATCAGCAAAGGTCGTCGAGCAAGGCTTCTCGCAAAAGACATGCTTTCCCGCTTCCAAAGCCGCGACCGATTGCGGACCGTGCGAACTATTCGGGCTGCATAGAAAAACGCCGTCGATTTCCGGATTCGCCAGCATCGTCGCGTAATCCTCATAAAATGCCGATTCCGGCAACCCGATCTTCGCGAGCGATTCGACACCATTCCCCCGAGACCGTTGATGCAAAGCCACTACCTCCGCCTCCGGGTGCTCCGTCAACCGCTGCATCAAGGTGGATCCCATCCACCCTGCTCCGACAAATCCAATTCGAGTAAGCCCGCTGCTCATGAGCGGGGCATTCTGAACGAGCGTCCCCCAACGAAAAGAAAACAAATCCTCCAAATTTTGAGCCCAGAACAGAACCTCCCAGAAAATCCACGGTAATCACTAAAAACCATGAAGAAAAAAGCTCTCTTCTACCTTTTCAATTGGCTTCTGAATTTCTCCCCACAAAAAAGCCGGACGGTTTCCCGTCCGGCTTTTGAAGGTTGTTTGGAAGCAGCGACTTACATCATGCCGCCCATGCCACCGTGGTCGTGTCCGTGACCGGCATCAGCAGGCTCGGGCTCGGGGATGTCGGTGATAAGAGCTTCAGTAGTAAGAAGAAGTCCGGAGATGGACGCGGCGTTCTGAAGAGCAGAACGAGTGACCTTGGTCGGATCAACCACACCAGCTTCGATAAGGTCGACATACTCGCCGGTTGCGACGTTGTAGCCGTTGTTGCCGGACTCATTTTTGACGTGCTCAACGATGAGCGCGCCTTCGATTCCGGCGTTGGCTGCAAGCTGACGAAGTGGAGACTCGATGGCAGAAACAATAATGTCTGCACCGGTGGCTTCGTCGCCGGAAAGACCGAGGTCTCCGACTTGAGAAGTAGCACGGATCAGAGCGGTTCCACCTCCGGGAACGATGCCTTCTTCAACCGCAGCGCGGGTGGCGTGAAGAGCATCTTCAACACGGGCTTTCTTCTCTTTCATCTCAGACTCGGTAGCAGCCCCAACGTTGATGACTGCAACACCGCCGGCGAGCTTGGCAAGACGCTCCTGGAGTTTCTCACGATCGTAGTCGGAAGTGGTGTCTTCGATCTGCTTACGGATCTGATTGACGCGGCCGGAGATCGCTTCGGATCCACCTCCACCTTCAACGATGACAGTGTCGTCCTTGCTGATGGTAACACGCTTGGCCTCTCCGAGGTCTTCGAGCTCAATGTTCTCAAGCTTGATCCCGAGATCTTCGGTGATACAACGTCCGCCGGTAAGAACCGCGATGTCTTCGAGCATAGCCTTACGGCGATCTCCGAATCCAGGAGCCTTGACGGCTGCGATGTTGAGGGTTCCGCGAAGCTTGTTCACGACGAGAGCAGCGAGAGCTTCTCCTTCGACGTCTTCGGCAATGATGAGGAGAGGACGACCGGTCTTGGCAATCTTCTCGAGCACTGGAAGGAGGTCCTTGAGATTGGAAACCTTCTTCTCGTTAATAAGGATATAGGCGTTCTCAAGGTTAGATTCCATGGTGTCAGGATCAGTGACGAAATATGGGGAGAGGTAACCTTTGTCGAACTGCATTCCCTCAACAACGTCGAGAGTGGTTTCGATGCCTTTGGCTTCTTCCACAGTGATGGTGCCGTCCTTGCCGACCTTGTCCATGGCTTCTGCAATGATATTGCCAATCTCAACGTCCCAGTTAGCGGAAACAGTGGCGACCTGGGCAATTTCCTTGGAGTCGGAGACTTCCTTGGAGATGTCAGCAAGCTGAGCCACGATGGCTTCGGCTGCTTTTGTAATGCCTCGCTGGAGGCTGATTGGGTTGGCTCCGGCAGTCACGTTACGAAGACCTTCTTTGTAGATGGCTTCGGCGAGCACGGTAGCGGTAGTTGTTCCGTCACCAGCGATATCGGATGTCTTGGATGAAACCTCCTTGATGAGCTGTGCGCCCATGTTCTCGTAGGGATCATCGAGTTCGATTTCCTTGGCAACAGAGACACCGTCTTTGGTGACTGTTGGGGAACCGAACTTTTTGTCGAGGATTACGTTACGACCTGACGGTCCGAGGGTTGCTTTGACTGCGCGTGCGAGTTTTTCGACACCACGAAGGAGTGCCTGACGGGCTGCTTCGTCGAATTGGAGTTGTTTAGCCATTGTAGTGGTATTTCTATTGTTTAATCGTTTGAGAAATTAGTCAGTGAGGACACCGAGGATGTCAGCCTGAGAGAGAATGAGGAGGTCTTCGCCGTCAACTTTGACGTCGGTGCCACCGTATTTTGAGATAAGAACCTTGTCGCCGACAGCAACGTCAAAGACGATGTCTTTTCCGTTTTCGTCAGTTCCGCCGGTGCCGAGTCCGGTGACTTCAGCTTCCTGAGGTTTTTCCTGAGCAGAGTCAGGAAGGACGATGCCTCCTGCGCTTACTGCTTCTGCTTCGAGACGCTTCACGAGGACGCGATTTCCGAGTGGTTTAATACTAGCCATTGTTTTTTGTTTTTCTTGTTTGTGGTTGGTTTTGCCCGCGATGTCGCGGGCGAGAGTGTTTACTTGTCAGCGTCTACGACTTCGGCGTCGACAACCTTTCCTTTTGCTTGGCGAGGCTCGTCACTTTCATCTTCAGCGGGAGCCACATCGGGTGCAGCACCTCCCATGTCGGGCATCTGCGCTCCAGCAGCTTGCGCGGCCTGGGCGAGTTCGTTGAGAGACTTTTCGAGGTCTTCCGTGGTAGATTTGATGAGGTCGAGATCGTCGGACTTGAGCGCACCTTTGACGGCATCGAGCTTGGTGGTGAGCATCTCTTTCAAGTCGGCAGGAGCATCTTCGGGAAGTTCGCTAATCTGCTTCTCGACTTGGTAGACGATGTTCTCACCCTTGTTCTTGATGTCGACGGCCTCGGCACGCTTCTTGTCTTCCTCCGCGTGAGCCTCGGCTTCGCGTTTGGCCTTTTCGATCTCGTCTTCGGACAGTCCACTGGACCCTTCGAT
>JAKMEV010000543.1:0-3215 GCA_022425785.1 Akkermansiaceae bacterium
GACCACGGCAACTTCGAGATCAAATCCAAAAAGCGACCGCAAGGTATTACGATACTCCGGTCCGGAAAGACGACGCGGTTTGAAAATGGTCGCCTTCGCCTCGATGCTCGCTTGCGAGCGCTCCTCATACCAATCAACAATTGTCTTTTGATCCTCCTCGCCCAACGGCGTTTTATCCTCCGGCGGCATCTCCCCGGCCTCGATGACCTCGACGACTGTTTCCCAAAGCTCGAAATTCGCATCAGCATCCTTCTCCGTCAGGATCTTGGAAAAGTCGACTTTGCCCTTCACTTTCTTCCCCCCGTGACAGTCCAGGCAATTTTTTTCCAGGATCGGACGCACCTTATCTTCGAAGCCCACGAGCGGGGCCGTAAGCATAAGCGCCATCAGGAAAAATTGCATGAACCGATACTACCGCAGAATAGCCCCCCTTCTCTCAGGAAATTATATTCTCCCCAGCCCTGCACATTGCGAGATTTCTACCACGTATCTGCTCTCAACGATGAGGCCGGTAAAACCCGGTTTCCGCGATCTTCCCGCCAAAAGCAAATTCCTAGCAGCCAGCAGCAACTAAAAAAAATTCCGGGTGCTGGAACCCGGAATTGAGAGGTGTAATCCGACCCTTCTCTCGTGATCTTTCCAAGGGAGAGGGAGAGCTAGACGAAAAAGAGCGCTTTGCTACTTTGTCAGCTTGGCGGAGGCGTCCTTGATGGCTTCTCGTTCTTTGTTCAGCTTTTCAAGACGCGCGAAGCGTTTCTGGATCTCTGCTGCAATGAGGGTTTTGGCCCGTTCCATTCCTCCAGCGGAGTAGCGGCCGAGTTGAAGAGAGGAAAGTTGTTCGCTGGCTACATTTTCGGAAAGTTCATCTGATGGATTGAGCACTTTGCTGAGTATTTGTTCCTGGGCTCTATTGATGAGCTCGAGGCGGGCTACAAAGACACGCTCCAGCTTGGTGGGTTTTGGTTCAATATGAAGCGGAACCATTTCGTCGGCGAAGCTCTGTGGAAGGATTGCCAGTATCCGGGTGCCGGGATCGGTGAACCAAAGATTGTCCCAAGTGGCGATCATTGATTTGGCTTCGTCCAAGGTGAGCCCTTCGGCATGCATGGCTGCGACCATGGCGTCGCTGAGTTCGGCAGCGACTTCACTCACCGGGCCGGATTTTTTAGGAAAATCGAAGTCCTGTTGATTGGTGGCGATTTTCTTTTCCTTGTCGTAGCCGACCCGAGCGAGATGGTTGATAGTCGTCCATGAGCTTTTCCCGTCTTCGACACGAAGGGCGAAAAGTTTCGGAATCGTCTTATGGTAATAGTTGGACAATTTGTAGCTTCCGGCTTCTTGCCGCTCTACTGCCCGAATTGGAAAGTGGTCGGCGTTGCCGGCTCCCCGGTAGAAGATGAAGTGATCGATTGGTTCAGCGACAGGCTTTTGGGGATCCTTGGATTTGGGTGGGGTGCTCCCGGGAGAGAGTTGGCTGAACAACCAAGCATCAGGGACGGCCCGGGCGGCGGCGTAGTGACGTCCCTTTAGCCCGGTTGCCGCGGGAACGCGGCTTTTTTCCTGAGCATCGGGCGGCAGGAGGGTCCCGCGCCAGAGAGAGCTATTCCCTCGATTGAATTGGTAAGAAGTGGGCGGGAAGACTTCGGTGATACGGCCATTTGGAAATGACGCCGACACCCGGATATCCATTTCCTTTTCCGGATAGAAATAGAGGACCGGTGTCTCCATCCGAACTGAGTCCAGTCCGGCGAAGAGGTTGGGGGAACGGGCTTTTCCAAATGTGGTGAATTCGCGTTTCACGAATGACGGGAGGTCGACGATTTTTTCCGGAGCTTGATACCACTTGATGGCTTTTCCATTCGTGCCTTGCAGCACCGTAAATGTTCCCCATTCGTGGACTTCGACGTTTCCTTCCAACTTCTTTTCCGCAAATCCCATCATAGGTTGGCCTTTCTCTGCCCGTTTTGAAGCGGGGTGCCAATGGTTCACGATGTAGGCTTGGTCAACCGGCATCCATTCTTCAAGACGATCATCCTCATAGTGAACGAGAACCTTACCATCATTCATTTCAATGCGACCAGTGGATGTGCGATTCTTTTGCGAAACGATCACGCTTGCGTCTTTGGAAAACTCACAGTGTTCAACGACACCATTCATAAAGTTGACTTGGAAGTCACCGACTGGAAAATCGAGATTCGGCTTTTCATTGGCGCTCAGGCCGGAGGTGACCATTACCGTAGCAATGGTGGGGAGGAGGAATCGGGGTATTAGGGTTTTCATGGGTGTCTTAAAGTGGCTTTTAATTGATAGGGTGGACCCTATCGCACTGCTTTCCCGATGTCAGGGGATTTGATGTAAACGGGTTGATTTAATCGGCCACTTGTGATCCATCGACAAGCTCATCGAGTTGATGAAACAAGCCCGGTGCGGTGATGGCGTGGACATCGTAGCCAATCGAACGAAGGTGGCTGGAGGTCCAGGCGTTGCAGGTCCAGGGAAAGAAAAAGCGGGCGCGGGCGCGGTAGAAGCGGCTGTCGCCATACCGTCCGGGACCCAGAAGTTGGAGGTGCCCATTTTCGTCGCTCGAAAATTGCCGGGCAATTCCTTGAACGAGGATTTCCCGCTGTTCTTCGGTGAGATTAAAGAGGTGCACCGGACAATAAGCGTAGTCATAGTGAAGCGGGCGGCTGCTGGTGGCCACGTGCATGACGCCGGGAGTCGGGTAAGCCATGGCGCGGAAGGCGAGAGAAAGTGTGACTTGTTCGCTACGATAAAATCCCTCGTCTCCCCAGCCAAACTCAAGCCAATCTCTGGTGAGCTCGGAAGTCAGTTCAGGGAGTTCGTCCTCGAGGGCTTGGCGGGGAAGGACCAGGCCGGTGTGATGCCGATGTGAGAAGATCAGCAAGGGAGTTTTTCCTGGGATACTTTTTATCGCGAAGGGTTCATGCGGGGCTTCGCGGAGCTTTGTCGAAATGGAACACGAAGGGAGCGAAAGCATTGTGATTCCAAGAGCGAGCAGAAAACGCATTCCGAAAGATGGTGGAGAAGCGAGCGAATGAAAAGCTAAAAAACCAGCATTTAGAGGAGTGGGCTTAGAGATGGATGATCGGGAGTGTTGCTGCTAATTGCCTCGTGTCCAGTTACCAACCCTCTGCTTTTGACAACCTCAACCTCCAACCCCCTTTCTCCCCCATGTATTCCGCCCAACCCTGGTT
>JAKMEV010000547.1:0-2647 GCA_022425785.1 Akkermansiaceae bacterium
CTCCGTTTTGGCATTTGTGGACGAGAGAGAGGAGTTTGACCACGTAACCCAATTCGGAGGCAAAGCGGATATCGAGAGGGGTCACCTTCTCGATGCCGCGGACGTAGACTTTCTCGGGATCAATGACGAATCCATGGGCGAGGGAGGCGAGAAGGATGGCCTTGTGGGCCGCGTCCCAACCGTTGACGTCGAGGGTTTCGTCGGCTTCGGCATAGCCGAGTTCCTTGGCTTCCTTGAGGGCCTCGGGGTATCCGAGGCCAGCTTCGGTCATGCGTTGAAGGATGTAGTTGGAGGTTCCGTTGATAATTCCGGCAATGGATTCAATACGATTTCCAACGAGAGATTCCTGGACCGCTTTGATGATTGGAATGCCTCCGGCGACGGCAGCTTCGAAGTGAATTGGGGCGTTGTGCTCTTTAGAAAGAGCAAAAAGCGGGCCTCCGCGCTCGGCGAGAAGGGCTTTATTTCCGGTCACGACGGGCTTTCCGGCTTTGAGCGCGGCTTCGACGAGGTCGTAGGCAGCATCGGTTCCGCCGATGAGTTCCACGACAACATCGACGGCGTCGTCATTGACGACATCGAGGAGATTGGTGGTGAACAAATCGGCTGGGGCGTCGCCATCACGGGCTTTGGAGAGGTCGCGGACGGCGATTTTACGGATTTCCAACTGCACCGTATCCTGGGTTCGTGATGTGATTAGGCCGCCATTTCCCTGAAGCATGTTCCATACGCCTGAGCCGACGGTGCCGAATCCTGCGAGACCAATTCCTGTAATTGTGCAACTCACAGCCCCTGATTAGGGGGAATTTGCGGGATACGAAATACTAATTGCGCAAAAATTCTTCATATTCCCTGAATTGCACTGCTGTTTCGTGTCGTTATAGTGAATACAGACATGGCCAAAGAGTATTCTTGGGAACAAGCTAGCAGTTATCTCCCCCCGAAGCGGGAGGGGTTCGGCTGGCCTATTCTCATTGCGGTGGTTGTGGCCTTGGTGATTCATCTCATGCTTCTGATTTATTTCGGGAGCCATTTCATCAAGCTGCCGGTCGCAGAGCCTCAGGAGTGGGTTTCCCAGCCGGTCAACATGTCTGAAATTCAGACTGAATATGAAGAGGACGCAGAGGAACCAGCTGACGAGATTTTCGAGAAGCCGGAGATCGATGGGGAGTTGATCGATTCGACTGAAGACGCCCAATTTGATTTAAAAGACGCTGAAATTGATTTCGACACACAGATCGAAGATCCCTTGCTTCCCGAAGTGAAAATCGAACAACCGGCTTTGATTGGAGAGGAGGATAGCGATATCCCCGAGCCGGTGGTTGGCAATGATTCCAATGCCGAAATTCCCGAGGCTGGGAAAATTGAAAATCTCTTTCCGGAGGCCGCTAATGGCCAGATTGTCATCGATGACGGAAGTCCGCTTGCGGATGTTATTGATCCGGACGCGGTGATTTCCGAATTGGGCAAAAAGCAAGGAGCCGGCGGAAATAGTGAAGTTGGCGTGATTAAGGGATACACCGGGCTCGATGAATACGCCAAAATGTCGCCGGGGCAGCTTCAGGAAAACAAAGCCTCGATTGGAAGTGATCTTCTCTTCGCCTACAATGAGTCGACTCTGCGCGACGATGCGCGCCTGACCTTGATGAAGGTGGCGATGTTGATCGACCGCAATCCCTCCATGTATTGCTGGGTGGAGGGGCATACCGACACTTTCGGTGGAGATGCCCTTAATGATTCCCTTTCGGCCAAGCGCAGCCAGGCGGTGAAAGATTGGTTGGTCAAGTCACTGCAACTCGATCCCAAGATGATTTTGATCAGATCCTTTGGTAAGACCTCTCCGATTGTTCTAACTGGATCGAAGGAGGATCAGGCGCCCAACCGTCGGGTGGATATCAAGATGCGAAAGGAGCCCCCCGGACCTGTTGAGCGCCCGGTGAAAATGCTGGTGAAACCCGGGAAGGCCCAGATTGTTCCTGAGGAGGATCCTATTCCTAAGGCGCAAATCGTTCCCGAAGAAGAGCTTATTCCGAAGGCGGTGATTATTCCGGAAGATATTCCCGAGGCTCTGCCGGTGGGTGAGTAAGATCCCGGTGAAATTCATTGCCTGAATCGAGAGGTCTCGACTAGTTTATCACCGTGTTAACGATCGCTCCCGAACCTCCTATTTGGAAAGCTGTTCTTGGTTTCGATTTCGATGACACCCTGATGTTGCGTCACGGTAAGCCTCGGCTGGATCCAGAGTTTTTCGACTGTGTGCAGTGGGTCCGGTCCAATTACGGTGCAGCTTGGGGGATTTGTACCGGGCGATCGCTTTATCAACTGGTCGAGGGGTTCAACGAAGCGAAGTTTCCCATTCTCCCTGATTTCGTCGTCGCGCGGGAACGGGAGATTTATTTTCCGGGACAGTTCGGACGGTGGGTTGGTCACGATGACTGGAATCAGCTTTGCGAAAAGGAACACAAGAAGCTCTTTCGGAAGGCGAAACGCCCTCTAAAGAAGGTTCAGAAGTTCGTCGAAAAGGAAACCGACGGACGATGGGTTTCCATGGAAGGCGATCCGGCTGGGATTATTGCGGCCACGGTGGATGAGATGGAAGAGATTAGGGAATACTGGGAGAGGTGGATTTTTCCGACGCGGTGGCCTA
>JAKMEV010000554.1:0-10806 GCA_022425785.1 Akkermansiaceae bacterium
AATATCCCCGTCGATCTCTTCCTCTTCCTTTTTCGGAAAGGTATCCTTCCAATGCTCCAGGGAATATCCTTCGCCCAAGCCGCCGATTTTTTTGACTAACTTCTCGCATTCCTTCCGCCAATCGTCGTAGTTCGGCGGCCCCCATTTTCCAGAACTTCTCGGGAAGACGACGTAAGTCACGTTCACTTCCGAAACCGGACGGCTATAGGGACCGGCTTTCGGGTTGAGCGCCTTGGCCATGCGAAGACTTCCCTCGCCGACCTTGAAACTCGGCCCTGCATCGCCTACGATCGCCGGGAAGATTTTCTCTTTATAAATCACGAGCACGTAGTCTCCCACGTTTGGCCCCCAGGCGCTTTCACGATCCTGAATGACATCGATGGGAATCACGATGAAGGGATCATAATCCGCGATCAGAAAACTCCGGCGCTTCATGTCTTCGATGCCAGCCGTCAATCGAGTCACCTCCGCAGCATTGTTTGCCTTCTTGGCTTCAGCCAAACGCTTGCGCCATCCGGCGATGAGCGGATTCTCCGTCGTCCCGCGCTTTGACCAGCCATAGCTCGTCGAAGGTTGATAATAGGAAGAATTAACAATCTTGTCCGACATCGTCGCCAGACGGTCCCCATCGGAGCCATCAGAAACGACATCCATATCGCCCTGCATCAGAAAGATCTTCTGCTTCGATTCGGGATGCTCCATTTCCAGCATGGTTTGGCAGTCGAAGTAATTGTGCTTCGTCAGGAGCTTGTCAAACCGGCCCGCATTTCGCTTCAGCCGGGAAAATTTATTATCGTAGAGCTTCTTAAAAAAGGGCGAGACCGTCGACTTGTTCAGCAATTCCGGCAGGCCAGGCAAAATCTTATCCAGATTGGCATTCATCAGCTTCAGCTCCATCAATGACTTCGCAGCCACGGGGCGATTTACCTTGAGGGTGTATTCCGCCTCATAGCTGCCATCCCGCTCCCGTTCCGCCGACGCAATCAGCCCCTTTTTTTCCTCCACCACCGCTTTGACATCGATTCCCATCGAACTTTTCGAAATCAAGGTATTTGGCTGCACCTGATAATAGGGAGGCCGGACGTCCACCCGCTTCTCTACGATCACCTCTTCCTTCACGATAATCTTTTCTGGCTCAGGCGGTGGAGGCGGCTTGGGAACCGGCTCTTCCTTGGCCAATCCGACCTTGCGACGGACTTTCTCCGGAACCGGGGAAAAAACGACCGCGACGAGGCCCAGAGCCACCATTCCCAAAAAGGCGGTGAACCAGGGAAAGCGCTTTGGGGCCCGATTTTTAACGCCATCCAGGGCGTATGGGTCTGATTTTTGCTCCATTCTTGGGGCATACCATAGCACTCCAGAATGACTCTTCAAGAACGCGGAGCAAGTTGGGGAAATAAGACTACTTCGCCAACCATCGCGGCACCTTCGTCTTCGGAAACTGCTGGGGTTCGCCACCGAGAGAAATGCTCTTTGCCTTAATTGCCTCCAAACGCTTCCGGGCCAATGCCAACATCTCATCAACACGATCTGGATGGTCCTTACTGAAATCCTCTTCCTCGGCGATGTCAGTTGAGAGATCAATCAGCACCGGCCCCTCCTTCGACCCCTTCACCTCCTTGACCTGATCGAAATATAACTTCCACTGCCCAACCCGAATTGCTTGTGGCACAGCCCAACCATCCCAATAAAGCATGTCTTTGCGCAGATGCGGACCCTCGTCTCCTTTGAGCGTGTTCCATACTGAGACACCATCCAGAGGAAGCTCACGCTTCCTCTCCAGCTCAATCCCACAAGCGGTGGCCAAGCTTGGAAGTAAATCAATGGACGCGACCAATTCCTTACAAACTTTCCCCTTGGGTAATTTCCCCGGCCAGGAAATGACACAAGGCACCCGCGTCCCCCCTTCAAGGACACTCCACTTTCCGCCTCGATAGGGATCCGCCACCGTCTTGTTCTTTCGCCCTCCCTGGGGCCCGTTATCCGAGGTGAAAATGACAATCGTCTCCTTTTCGATCTCCAACTCCCGCAGGCTTTTCAAAATCTCTCCCAGACGGGCGTCCAGTTCCTCCACAACATCGCCATATGCTTTGTTCGCTGACTTCCCGTTCCAATCCGGGTGAGCCTCGACTGGGAAATGCGGCGCCGTATACGGCATGTAGAGAAAGAAAGGCCGGGTCCGCTCTTTCTCGATAAAGGAAATCGCCTCCTTCGTGAATTCCTCGCTGAGCCGGCGATTGTTAAAAGGTTCGGCGATCAACTTGCCGTTCCGCCAAAGCTTTTTCGTCTGGTTGTTACTCGCTGTAATATAGAATGCGTGCTCAAATCCCTGCCCTTGCGGAAGACGCTCGGGGGCATCACCCAAATGCCACTTCCCGGATATCCCGGTCCGGTATCCAGCGTCCTTGAACACCTCGGCCATTGTTCGCGCCTCCGCCGACAAGCCACCCGACATCTTCATCTTATATCCCAGAACACCGCCTTTCCATCCCACGCGGGGCGGATACATTCCGGTCATCAGTGCCATCCTCGAGGGAGTACACACCGTTGATCCCGAATGATAGTCCGTCAATTTCACACCCTCGGACGCCATCTTGTCGAGAACGGGAGTCCTGTTCAGCTTGCTCCCGTAACACGACACATCACCATACCCAAGATCATCGGCCATGATCAGAATCACATTCGGCGCCCCCGCGAAGAGAGCCCCTGAAAAAATCGAAGCGAGAGCGACATACACCATGAGTCTCATGTGAGGCTTATTTCAGAATAAGAGAGGCAGCACAACCTTGCCAATTCTCCCACCTCAAAAAAGTCCCCGCGCGCCTTGTCCTCGGAGCCCTGCTTCCCTTACACTAGCCCATGCCTGACAACGAACAATCTTCCATCAAAGAGCCGCCGAAAACTTTTGGAGGAGTTCTTCGTCAACTTGGACCCGGCCTGATCATCGCCGGAGCCATCGTGGGCTCAGGCGAACTCGTGGCCACCACCGCCGTCGGAGCGGAAGCCGGTTTTGTCCTCCTCTGGCTCATCATCATTGGCTGCCTCATCAAAGTCTTCGTCCAAATCGAATTCGGACGCTACACCATCACCACCGGACGCACCACCCTGTCCGGCATGAACGAAGTCAGCGGCCCACGGGCCCGTGTGAACTGGCTCCTCTGGTTTTGGCTCGTCTTCAGCCTGGTCGCACTCGTCCAACTTGGAGGAATTATCGGCGGAGTGGGACAAGCACTCACCATTCAACAACCACTGACTGAGTCAGGCCGGGTCGCAAACGAATATCACGAGACAATCATCAGCAAACAAGTCGAGGAGGGTCTCGCCACGCGCTTTGGGTCCGAGGAAGCAGCCAGCCCGGAACCAGCAGCCGAAGAAGCAACCGAAACCTCACCGGCCCCGACTTCCAATGATTCTTTAATCTGGTGCTTTCTCGTTACCATCGTCTCCATCATCCTACTTGTCGTCGGACGATACCGGCTCATCCAAAATTTCTCCACAGCCCTGGTCGCGACCTTCACCCTGGTCACGATCATCAATGTGGTCTATCTCCAGTCACTTCCCGAATGGCGGGTCACTTGGGCCGACTTCGCATCGGGAATGACATTCCAAATTCCTGAAGGCAAAGGCCTCACCGTTGCCCTGGCCGCCTTTGGCATCATCGGAGTGGGAGCCACCGAACTCATTCAATACCCTTACTGGTGCCAAGAAAAGGGCTATGCCAAATGGACCGGTCCGCGGGACGATTCTCCTGAATGGGCCGCGCGCGCGGAAGGATGGATGAAAGTCCTTCGTTGGGACGCCTGGTGCTCGATGATCGTCTACACCTCGGCAACCATCGCCTTTTATCTTCTCGGAGCAGCTATTCTAGGGCGAACCGGACTCGATCCCTCGGGCGACCAAATGGTCCGCACTCTCGGAGAAATGTATGCCCCCGTCTTTGGGTCAGCAGCGCAAGCCATCTTCCTCTTCGGCGCCTTTGCCGTTCTCTACTCGACCTACTTCGTTGCCACCGCCAGCCACGCGCGAGTCAGTGCCGACGCGATGAGAATTTTCGGCCTCATCAATGGAAGCGAAGAGTCATACCGCCGTTGGGTCAAAATATTCTGTATCATTTTCCCCATTCTCTTCCTCGCAAGTTACGCTTTCTTCCGGGCCCCCAAACAGTTGGTCCTCGCAGGCGGATTTATGGGAGCCCTCATGCTTCCCTTCCTCGGGTTGGCCGCTTTGTTTTTCCGCTACAAACGCTGCGACTCTCGTCTCGCCCCCGGCCGGGCCTGGGACATAGGACTTTGGATCAGTTGTATTGGAATGTTCATCACCGGCGGCTACGCCCTCTACAGCAAGGTCGTCCTCGAGCTCTTCGTAAAATAAAAATGGCGCGAGTGAACGGATTGCCTTCAGCCGCTCCGCTCCCTCACGCTGACTCTTCTTCGCTCCGGCTCAAACTCCGTTTTCACCCTCCAGCTAACACCTCTTAGTAAAAAGGCCCATGAAATGAATCATGGACCTTTTTGGAGAAAATGGAGCGGGTGAACGGATTCGAACCGTCGACATCGACCTTGGCAAGGTCGCGCTCTACCACTGAGCTACACCCGCGAGTGCGAGGACTCTTTGCCATCGTCCGAGACTAGCGACAAGATTTTTTTGAAAAGAAAATCCATCTTTCCCTGCAGTGCAGGATCTTTCAGATACCTTAAGAACCGACCACTCTCATTTCTCTCATCCCATTGTTGATGAAGAGTAATTTTTTATTGTTAGAGCCCCCATCATTCAGGGATCGGGACAGTTTTTTTAGATTTCCCCGCCCGATCCCAAAGTTTGCGGATCTTGTGAATGACTTCTAGGAAACGGGGAGATTTTTTCTTCCGAAGCCCGCCTTCCCCGTCGATTCTGCGCTCAGCTTAGTAAGAAAAGAATGCGTTGTATCCAGTGCGGGTCCCACGAGGACAAAGTTATCGACTCCCGAAGTACCAAGGATGGTACGACGATTCGGCGACGGCGCAAATGTCTCAACTGCGGATCCCGCTTCACCACCTACGAGCAAATCGAACGCACCGAGCTTCGCGTCATCAAAAACGACGGCAGCCGCGAGGCCATCAACCGCGAAAAACTTTTCCGAGGTCTGGTCAAGGCCTGCGAAAAGCGCAAAGTCTCCATGGAGCGCATTGACCGCGCCGTCGATGAAATCCTCTCAGAACTCCACCGCGACCACCATACCGAAGTCCCTTCCGGCAGCATCGGGGCCAAAGTCATGGACAAACTCCATGAAATCGATCCTGTCGCCTACGTCCGCTACGTCTCGGTCTACCGGCAATTCGAAGACGTTGGAGAATTCATCCGCGAAATCCAAGCCCTCGAAAACCGCGCCCGCACCGACGCAATGCAGCGGAAACTTTTCAAATAACCCTCAATGATCTGCATCGTCGGCAACCTCCCCGTGCTCAAAGTCGGCCACCATCATGTGGTGGGCTACGACACCGAGTGGATTGACGAAGCCCTGAGCCGGGCGGCCATCGCGAGCAACCGCCACGACTTTCCTTTTATCGACGACATTCGCGACGGCGTGATGCACTACCTCGAGCACCGCTGCCCCCTTCGGGTTCTTCCACTCGAAGACCTCTACGAACGCATGCGCGTCATGCTTCGCAAAATCGGTTGTGACGCCATCGCCAACAATCTCGTCCCCCTCGCTCCCCCCATCACCGTTTCCCTGGTCAAATCCGCTCGCGAAGCCGGCAATGGATTCGAACTCGTCTTTTTCTGCCTCCTGACCGAGGAAATCAACCTTCTCCGGGAATGCGGTGCCGAATCTATTCGCTTTTGCGACATTAAGGAAGGCGCCAGCATCATGCGGGGCGGAAAAACCACCACCAAGGCCTGCCAGCAACTTTGCTCCGAAATCGTCGCCTTTCTTGAAGGCTTCAAACAAGACGCCCAACTCAAACAGAGAAAGATCACCCTTTCGGTCGACCTATAAGATGACCTTGTTCGAAAAAATCATCGCCCGTGAAATTCCCGCCGACATCGTCTACGAAGACGATCTCTGCCTCTGCTTCCGCGACATTTCGCCCCAAGCCCCGGTTCACCTTCTTCTCATTCCCAAAAAACCAGTCGTTCGCATCGCCGAAAGCTCTGCCGACGACCAGGAACTCCTGGGCCATCTCCTCCTGAAAGTCGGCAAGATCGCCCGCCAAGAAGGCTACGCCGAGGATGGCTTCCGAGTCATCATCAACAATGGCCCCCACGGCGGAGAAGCCGTGCCCCATTTACATCTCCACCTCCTCGCCGGGCGTCAGCTCCAATGGCCGCCAGGTTAGATTCCCCCCTCCTGATCGCGGTGGACATTTATTAACGCAAAAGATTGTCGGTAGTCTCAAGATCCGACACACTCCCCCCACCTTTGAATCTTCCTAATTCCATCACCTTTGCCCGGCTTGTTTTAACGGCCATCTTTGTCATCGCTGCAAGTTGGGGAGGGGTTTTAGGATACCTTGTCGCCCTGGTGACCTTTGTTATGGCCGCCATCTCCGATTGGCTCGATGGCTACCTTGCCCGAAAACTTAATCTCGTCACTTCGCTCGGTAAGCTCATGGATCCTCTGGCTGACAAGATTCTCGTTGCCTCCGCCTTCGTCTTCTTCAGCAGTGTGGGACTTTGCCCACCCTGGATCACCATCGTGATCATCGGACGCGAATTCCTCGTCACCGGCCTCCGCCAGATCGCAGTGGAAAAAGGCGAGGTCATCGCCGCCGACCGACTGGGAAAATGGAAAACCACCTTTCAGCTCACCTATGGTATCACCTGCCTCGTCTGGCTCATGATGGGGCCCATTGCAAACCCGGGAGCCTTCGTCAGCTTCTTTCAAACGCTCTCCAACCCGGAAAATCCCCTCTCCATCATCTCTCTTTGGGGAGCGTTCGCTCTCACTTTGATCTCAGGGGTCAACTACCTTAAAAAATCCTGGAACCTGCTCATCAACTGATGCTCCTCAAGAACGCTCACCTCATTTCACCCGGCCTGACGGAAGAAAACGGTTTTGTCCAAGTTGATCATGGCCTGATCACTCGGCTCGGATCGATGTCCGAACTCGCCGAATCAAACGAAGGGATCGATCTCGAAGGAAATCGCCTCCTCCCCGGCTTTATCGACATTCATGCCCACGGCGCAGATGGCTGTGATGTTTGCGACGCCTCCCCCGAAAGCCTGCAACACATCGCCGAAAAGAAACTCGCCGAAGGAGTCACCACTTGGCTTCCCACGACCTTAACCCAACCCAAGGACAAGCTTCGTGAAATTGTCCAGACGATCGCCGACTGGGCTCCGTCCGCCCCTCTCCGTGTCCCGGGCATGCATCTCGAGGGTCCCTTCATCAATCGCGAGCAAGCCGGTGCGCAAAACCCCGAGTTTGTCCGCCCGTCCGACCCTGCGGAACTCCGCGAGCTCCACGAAATTTTCCCAGCCAGCATTCTCTCCCTCGCTCCCGAACTTCCCGGAGGACTCAATCTCGTCCGCGAGGCCCGTTCACTCGGCATCATTACTTCGGCGGCTCACACCAAAGCCAATTACGATGAAATCATGGAGGCGATGGGCTTTGGCCTCAGCCACCTCACCCACTATGGCAATGCCATGACCGGACTACACCATCGTGAGATCGGAGCCGTGGGAGCCGGGCTCATCGAGGACGGCCTTAAGATCGAACTCATCGCTGATGGCGTTCATCTCGCGCCGGAAATGCTCCAATTGATCTTTGAAAAAATCCAAACCAACCGTCTCATGCTCATCACCGACTCGGTGGCGGCCTCCTGGAAAAAGGACGGCGAAATGGAGTTAGGTGGATTAGAGGTTGTTATCGAAGACAGCATCGCCCGCCTCAAGAGCAATGGAGCGCTCGCTGGCTCAACCCTGCAGTATCCCGCTGGCCTGCGGCACATCCACGAATTCACCCGAATTCCAATTCACGAACTGGTAGAGACGACCTCGTGGAACCAGGCCCATACTTTAGGCTTAGCAGACCGCGGAAAACTTGAACCTGGATTCCTCGCCGACTTCGTTGTCCTCAACGAACACTTCGAGGTTCAGAGCACCTACCTCGGCGGCGTGAAGGTCTAATCGATCTCTTTCATATCCGCGAAGTAATCAATGACCGCCTCGCGGGTGGTGAGTGAAATGAGTTTCGTCTGACTCGCTGGCTCCTCGAGAATATCGCGGAGCTTTGGCAGTTTCTTCCCGCCTGACTGGCTGTCGTAGCTATTGAAGAGAACGATGTAGCGCTTGTCGTTCTCGAGAGTTTCCTCATCGAGCCCATAAAGTCCGCGGTCCGAATAACGCACGGCTTTTTCCTCCGCGATGATTTCACGGATCTGCTCTCCGGTGACCGACGCCTGTACTAGCCAGTTTTCGTAGGGGATCCATGACCAGGCATCTTCGATCGTCTTTTTTCCGGGAAGAACTTTTTTTGCCTCGAAGGTCCCATGAAAAACCCCGTCAGCCTGAACACCATGCTTTGCTGCCGAAACTTTGAAGGACTCACAAAGAAGCTTCCAAAACTTACTCTGCTTTCCGTAGGTCGAAATGGCAGACTTCACCTCGCCAATCACCGACTTTCTTCTCTCATCCGCGGCCTCCACCACTGACTTTGTGCTTTCGAGGATAAGCGGATCCAAATCAACCCGGCCATCCATCAAGACCGTCCAGGCATTGCGATGAACCAGCTTACGCGACTCCAGGTCAAAGGCCAAATCAACCCGTCCGCAGTTCAAGCCATGGTAATTTGCCTGCGTGCAAAGCACGCCAAAAGAATACCAACTCGGACGATCCTGGTGGGAATGACCTCCGATATAGACATCGATTCCACGAACTTTCTTCAGCAGGGATTGAATCGGATTGGCGTAGTCCTCTTTATAACGATAGCCCATGTGGCCGAGCACGACTATCGCATCGACCTTCTCTGCGCGCAATTCATCGACACTTTGCTTAAGACTTTCCTCCGGATCAAAAACGCCAAACCCTTTCAACAACTCCGGTCGCGACCAGTAGGGAATTCCCGGCGTCACCAATCCAATCAAGCCAATCCGAAATCCGCCCACCTCACGCACAATCCACGGAGCCAGTTTTGAAAAGGCATTTCCTTCAATTGCACCCGCCCGTTTTCCATCCACCGCGATATTCCCGGTGACCACCGGCATCGATGATCGCTTTACCGCCGCCTCAACGACATCCAGCCCCCAATCGAACTCGTGATTCCCCAAAACCCAGCCGTCATAGTTCATCTTGTTGAAGCTATCAATCATGACGCCTCCCTTGGTTTGGTAACCCTCAACCGTTCCCTGATAAACATCGCCAATATCGAACAACAAATGATCAGGGCAATCTTTTCGCCACCTACGTATCTGTGTCGCACAACGGGCAAGCCCTCCCAGGTTGCCGATGCCTTCGTAACTCACCGTGGGGAGAATATGCCCATGGAGGTCGGTCGTATGAAACAGGGAGATCGTCTTTAGAGAACGTCCGGGTTCGGCTGAAGCTGGCAGTGCCAGCCACGCCGCGGCGCCTCCGAGGAATTTTCTGCGGTTGGAATTCATCAGCATTGTTGAACTGACGAAAAGAGTGCCTTTTTTTTCAACAATCGCAATCAGGCTTTTCCCCAACGCTCAAACCTACTAACTCTTAAAGAAATGAACATTACCAACTACATGTCATTGGCAGGCGGAGTTGATCTCGCCGGAGTTCACGGATTATCCGAAACGCCAAGCATCATCGTGCGCATGGTCAGCATGGTCCATACCCCTGCTGGTCTCCACGCCCGCTAGCCCTCGATCTTAGCCCGGCGCATCTTCTCGGCGTTAATCTTCTTCTGATACCGTGCCTGCACGATATCAGTGAGAAGAAGCACGCCGATGACGAAATAGAAGGTCGTCTTGGTCATCGCGTGGATTGGATTACCAAAGAACTTGAGATGCGCCAAATGCGCGCCTTCGGTCAGCAGCATAATGCCTACCACAAAGAGGACAAAAAGCCCCAACACCTCATACATTCGGTTGCGCTGAAGAAAGGTCGTCACCTTATCGGCGAGAAGAATCATGATCAATCCACCAATGATAATCGCGACGGTCATGATTCCAGTTTGATACCCCGTTGTCATTCCCGATTCATCTTTCACACTCGCCAAAGCCATTGCACTCAATATGGAATCGAAGGAAAAAATCACGTTCATAAAAACAATCAACCCAATCACTTTCTTGGATGAACTGGGCTTCCGTTCAACAACTTTTCCGTCTTCCTCCAGAGACATCATGTGAATGATTTCCTTGGTCGCGGTGTAGAGAATAAAGACTCCTCCAAAAAGAACGATCACACTGTGAAAGTTAAACGTTCCCTCGACCCAGCCTCCGCTGGCAAGTGTAAAAAAGGGATCCTGCAGGGCCTCAACGAGATTGATCAGCACAAAGAGCAGAACAATTCTCAACCCAACCGCGATCCCGATTCCCAATTTCCTCACCCGGCTTTGCTCACTCTCCGGAGCCCGTTGGGACTCGAGGGAAATGTAGAGTAGATTGTCGAATCCAAGAACTGCTTGCAGTAATACGAGAAGGCCGAGAGTGACGAGCGAGGAAATAATTTCAGGCATGACGAGAGGCATTCTCAAATGATCTACCCAACGATAAAGCCAAAAAAACGGCCCCAGGTTTTCCGGGGCCGTTTAAAAAGTAGTTACGACAATTAATCGACGTTTTGCGTAGGAGTAATTCCCGGCACTTCGGGGGGAGGAGCCACATCAGGAAGAGGTGCCGGGGGAGGGGTCAGAGG
>JAKMEV010000556.1:0-4291 GCA_022425785.1 Akkermansiaceae bacterium
GCCCTCAAAGGTGAAACCGAGAAACTCCACGACGAATTTTATTGGAGCTCTGCGGGTGAAAAAGGAAAGTGGGCCATTCGTTCCGGGAATTGGAAACTTGTTGCAGAGAAAAAGCGCATTGAGCTCTACAATCTTAAAAAAGATCTCAGCGAAACAACAGACCTCGCGGCAAAATATCCGAAAGTCGTTTCCGAACTCACAGCCAAATACAATGCATGGCTCGACGAGATGGCAGATCCGATGAGCAAGCAGCCAAAACGGTGGAGTAATGCTACCGTTGAGCCCGCCAAAAAGATGTCGAACAAAGAGAAGAAAGCAGCCCGTGCTAAAAAGAGAGCTCAACGCATCAAGGAGCGCAAAGCAAAGAAGAACAACCAATCTCCAGAAAGCTCTAAATGATCCTTCCTCCGCGGATCGCATATTACTTGATCAATCCCACCATGAAACCCTATTTCACATTTTTGCTCTCCTTTTTGGCAATGCTTATCACCGCCGCTCGCGGAGAACGCCCCAATATCATTATGTTTCTGATCGATGATCAAAATCCTTCGAGCATCGCCGCATTCGGGGGCGATACTTACACGCCGAATCTGGACCGCATGGCAGAGGAAGGAATGAAGTTTACCCGTGCCTATGTCAGTAGCTCGGTTTGCACTCCATCTCGATACAGTTTTCTGACCGGTCGCTTTGCTGGTAATTCGCATAGTAAACTCTACGCTGATGCGGTCGGTGGGAGAGAAAATCAGGGGCTTCCCGGTTTCAATGTTGCGCTGGAACGGGACAAAATGAACGTCGGAAATGTTCTCCGTAAGGCCGGCTACACCACCGGTTTTGTTGGGAAATTTCATCTCACTTCCAGCTTGGATTTCCCGGAGTTCTACAAAGGGAAAGACAAATGGATCAACATTCCGAAAGGTGCCAGTCCCGGGCCAGAAATTTCGGCTCAGTTCAAGCACAACGAGCGTTGGATGCGGCGTTATCTTCAGGAACTCGGTTTTTCATGGGCGAAGAATGTCTACCCGAGCAATACACCCCCGCCCTATTCCCAGCATAACCCGGAGTGGACGACGGTGGCTGCTCTGGAGTTTATTGAAGAGAATAAGGACGGTCCCTTTTATCTTCATCTTTGTAGCACGTTGCTGCACGGGCCGGATCGGTCATGGCGAAAATCTATGGACCATCCGCTCGTTACGGGAGAGGGGGAAGTTCAAAGTCTTCCCGGGGTCATGACACCTCGGAAAGAGCTTCTTAAAACGATCACGGAAAAAGGTTTTGATCCCGACAGTCACGTCGCGGGTGAAGCGTGGATCGATGATTCGCTTGGGGCAATTTTCCGGAAGCTCAAGGAACTCGGAATCGATGACAACACTCTGGTGATTTTCGCACCGGATCACGGTCGCGATGGCAAGGCGTCCGTCTTCTCACACGGGAGTTGCCAGGTGCCTATGATCATGCGGTGGCCAAAAGGAATCTCGGCAGGGCAGGTTTGTGAAGAGCTTGTGCAGAATGTCGACCTGGTTCCGACTTATTTTGAACTGGGAAAAACGGAGAAGCCCGAGCTTTACCGTATCGATGGAAAGAGCCTCACTCCTCTTTTCAAAGATGGTCAAGCCAATGATTGGCGGAATCATCTTTATCTTGAAATGGGAACTGCACGGGCAACGGTCACGAAAGACTGGTCCTACATTGCCGTTCGCTATACCAAGGGTCAAATCGCTGCCATCAAGAAAGCCACTCCGAAAAATTTACCTAAAGCTATGTCCTATATCGGACGTTTAGGCATCGGTGTGAGAGGGGCTGAGCGCCCCGGGTTCTTTGACGAAGATCAACTCTACCACCTTAAGAAGGATCCGAAGGAGATGAAGAACCTAGCTCATCAAAGTGCTCAGGCCATTCGCATGAAAAAGATGCAGGATCTTATGCGGCAGGATCTTGAATCGATTGGTCGTCCATTTGGAGAGTTCATTCCCGGAGGGAATGCTGCTGAAACCGGTCAGGTCGACAGCCAGATCGCCATCGTGAAAAAACTCGAAATTAAAGGTAAAACGGTAACGGTGCCCGAGGCGTTGAAAAAAGATTTGGGTATTACTGATGAGCCCACTTCAGACGACAAGGTTAAGAGAAAAGCAAAACGTGCAGTGCGTAAAAAAGCTCGTGAAGAAGCCAAATCGAATAAGCAGAGAACGCGGCAATGAAGAGACGAAAGAAGGAGCTTTAACGTGACTGCTTGAAATTCAGTATAAATCAGGCTCTTTTCATACTGCTTGCAGATTAAGCTGCGACGATGCAAATAAGAGCGTGAGTTTTTCGGTTATCTTGCAGGCGATCCTTCCAGTCTACCTCTTGGTAGGAGTAGGGTTGTTCCTTAGGGCCACTAAAGTGGTGACTCCGGAAATGGAAAAGGGGATGCTGAAGATGGTAATTCATTGCCTCTATCCTTGTTTGATTTTGGATAAAACCTTGGGTAATGATTTGGTGAGACAATTTGATGTCTTGGCATGGGGCGTGGGGTTAGGATTTGGACTGGTGATTTTGGGTATGGCGGTCGCTTATTTGATGGGACTTGGGCTCGGATTGAAGCCTGGAAATGGCCGGCGGACTTTTTGTGTTGCGGTGGGAACGCAGAATTATGGTTATATTGCGATCCCGCTTCTGGGAGCACTGTTCGTCTCAATGAATGGTAACGAGCAGGTTTATGGGGTCCTTTTTATACACAGTCTCGGTGTTGAAATCGCGTTATGGATGGTCGGGGTGATGATCATGACGGGATCGGTTTTTGGTAATCCCAAGCTCCTAATAAATGGGCCAACGGTTTCGGTTGTATTGGGAGTGGCCCTTTCCTCAACGGGGGGATGGCAGTTTCTTGAGGAATCAGGAGGAGGGATCGTAGGCGCTGGCGTCCGTCAGATGATCTCATGGCTCGGAGTTTGTGCCTTCCCGATTGGCCTCGTTTTGATTGGAGCGATGATGTATGATTTGATTGGAAAAGAGCGAATTTCCAAAAAAGTGGCGACTGGATCGCTTTTAGTGCGAATCGTAATAATGCCTGTTGTATTTTTAGCGGCGGCCAAATGGTTACCTGTGATCCCAGAGCTAAAGCAGGTCCTTTTGGTTCAGGCTTCAATGCCGGCTGCGGTCGCGCCAATCATTGTGGCTCGCCACTACGGTGGGAGTCCGGGGGTGGCCGTGCAGGGTGTCATCGCAACTTCGATCGTAGCTCTTGTGACGATGCCTTTATGGATTTCTTGGGGGATTCGTTTTATTTTCGAGTGAGATGATTCGTTATCCCTTCCCAGTATCATAATAAATAATGAGGAGATTTTAAAATCATTGAGATTTTGGTCTGTTGCAATTTTAGAAAAATCATAAATGTTACTACAATGAAGCGGATAATCCTGATTAGTGCTGTTTTTGTTCTGTTTTCTCACGCTGAAGAGGTTGAAAAGAAGGAGGAAAAGGTTGTTCGCGGCCATGTCTTTGCTTGGCCTTTCTCGGAGGTTGAGAAGATGCAACCACGTGGTGGGACGAGTCGAGGCCAAGAAGTTGTCCTCGATGGAAAGCCTTCTGATGACTGGAAGAGCCTTCAAAAGAAGGTGGATTCTAAGATCGAGAAGGATCGTCGGGCAATCTTAGCTTTGTCAGGGAGTTATCGAGTCAGCTTTGATTTTATCGAGACGATGGGCTTCACGAAGGGTTATAAACCACCCAAGCCCTATTTTTCCTGGGGCACTGAGCATGTTCAGGTCCTTGCGTCCGAGGATAGGTTTATCAGTCTTCAGCACACCCTCGTAATGTATTTCAAAGATGAAGAGGGTAAGGAGATGGGCCCAATGGTCATGAAACATTGGCGACAGGATTGGAGCTATGAAGATACTGACCTTCAAACCTTCCGCGGGAATTCCACTTGGGCTAAAGAAAAAATGAAGCCTCGCAAAGTAAAAGGAAAGTGGACGCAGGCGGTTTTTCAAGTAGATGATTCGCCGCGCTACGAGGTCGTTGGTCGCTGGAACCATACGGGTGGTATGTCGACCTGGCGCAGTGATTCTTGCTGGCGGCCTTTGCCCCGCAGGGAATTTGCGGTCCGGAGCGATTATCAGGTCTTACAAGGTGTTCACGAGTTGACAATCACGAGCAATGGTTGGGTTCACACCCAGCAGAATCAAAAAGTGGCTCTGGGAGAGGGCGAACAAATTTCAATCGTTGGCCAAGAATTAGGGATCAACCGCTACGAGCGGATAAGCGAACCGTCACTCGTGGCAGCAGAAACAACTTGGGAGAAGACCGGGGAATA
>JAKMEV010000585.1:0-8797 GCA_022425785.1 Akkermansiaceae bacterium
ATCCGTGTCGTTTTCATTATTGTTGTGTTGTTTTAGGCCCCCTTCATCTTCCCAACCCGCCAAAAACCTTCATTCAGCATTTTTTCGATAAGCGATCTCGCCATTTCAGTCATCCTTTTCTAAAAAACAGCCATGATACGTTATATTATCACCGCATTGACCGCCGCAGCCACTCTCCTCATGAGCTCTTGCTGCTGCTGGTAAAACTTCCAAGCCCCCGAATTCTCAGGAAATCGGGGGCTTTTTGTTTCCACCCCCATCCGATTAGCCTAAAAAACCACTCATCGAAGAGTTTGAGAAAAAGCTGGCACGCGACTTGCTATTCCCCTCTCAGACCAGCACTAAAGGATCATGAAAAAAATCGAAGCTATTATTAAGCCGTTCAAGCTCGAAGAAGTCAAAGAGGCTCTCGCTGAAGTAAACGTTCAAGGTATGACAGTTACTGAGGTCAAGGGCTTCGGTCGTCAGAAAGGCCATACCGAAATCTACCGCGGATCTGAATACACCGTGGACTTCCTTCCGAAAGTTAAAATTGAGATCGTCGTGAACGATGAGGACTCAGCCAAAGTCGCTGAAGCCATCGTCAAAAGCGCCAATACCGGCAAGATCGGAGACGGGAAGGTCTTCATTTCCGCCATCGAGGAGGCCATCCGCATCCGGACCGGAGAAACGGGAGCCGAAGCGGTCAACGTGAGCTAGTTCCGCCCACGTCCATCAATTTGTTTCCTAACAAACCACCGGTTCCGCAGGGAACGGTGGTTTTTCTGCAGTTCGGATTTACGATCTAAGTCAAGTCCTCAGCCGTGACGCTCCGTTGCTCACGGGTTCCCAGCTCCACCGCCTGGTCCACCACCCTGTCGGGATTATCGTCGAAGCGATATCCATGACAGTTGGGGCAAATAACCACCTCGGCCGTCACAATCGAATCACAACCTTCGCAAACCTTGTAAGCAACAGGGTTGTTTGCGATCTCCTTTGCTTTCGCGAGGCGGGCTTGTTGGGTGACATCAGGCATGGACAAAAAAAGGGCCAAGAGGATTATCCTCTCGGCCCGATAAATCATTCAAGAGAATTATTTAGGCAGGCTTAATCGCCTTGTTCGTGCGGCTCTTAATGTTAGCCGCCTTGTTCTTCTGGAAAATGTTCTTTTTGGCGGCCTTGTCGACAGCAGAAGTGAATTCCACGAAGATTTTGCGGGCTCCTTCGTTGTCACCAGCTTCCGCAGCAGCGAATGCTTTTTTCTGAAGAGTCTTGATGCGGCTCTTGGCTGCACGGTTGTTTTCGGTGCGCTTCTCAATCTGACGCACACGTTTTTCTGCTGACTTGCTGTTGGCCATAGGTCGTTGCCGCTGTTTGGGCGGAGCGGGAAAATAGGGATTCCCGACCCACTGTCAAGTTCCAGTCTTCGAAAAAATTCCCGTCGCGCAAATCCCCCACATGTGGGATGCTTTCCCTATGAAAGCTTCACTTGCCCTGATTGTCACCCTCGGCCTCGGGATCTCCCTGGCCCAGGAACGACCAGAAATCCCCGAAGACCTCCTCGACGACGAACATTTCCGAAACGAAAGTGGTCTCAACGAGTTCACCGTCCCCTCTATTGTCAAGGTATTCAATGAGTTAGAGAAAATATCCCCTCTAACCTACACCAATAACCACCTCAAAAAACACGAAATTCTCCCCCTCGACCGCTCCCGCCTTGCCCTCCGCCTCGGAACTCTGATCGCCGACGGCTTCATCGCCGTGCAGACCGGAAATTCCGACGATGTCCCCGATATCGCATCACATCTCTCTCGCTACGCCAAAGCCCTCGGTGCCGGACATCGCATCAAACGCCATGCCGCCGCCCTTCTGGACCACGCAAAAGCCAAAGATCTCCCGGAACTCAAGAAAGCCCTCGCCGCCACCCAGCGCGATGTCGAACGAGAGCTCATCGGCCTCCGCGACCCCGATCTTTCCATCCTGATCTCTCTCGGAGGTTGGCTTCAGGCTCTCGAAGCCTCATCCAGTGCCGTCGAGGTCAAATTCACCCCCGAAAAGGCTAAAATCCTCTTCCGCGAAGATGTCGCTGACTACTATGCCGAGTCCATCGGTTCCCTGAACCCAAAAATCAGCGAGCAAGCGCACATCCTCAAGATGCGCATCCTCCTCCAAGGACTCCGCAATGCCATGACTCTTACGCCTCGCAGAAATCCGACGGTGGAAGAAGTCAAAGAAATCTCCGGTGTGGCCAAACAGCTTGCCGAAATCGCTCGAAAATAAATTCTCCCATTCATGACTCTTCTTCTCGGACTCGGCATCATCGGCTCCCGTAGCGCAGACCAGCTCATCGCCGCCGGACATTCTCTCAAGACTTGGAACCGCACGCCCAAGGATCGTCCCGAATCGGTCGACGATCCCGTCGAGGCTGCTCGTAAAAGCGACGTCATTATTTCCTACCTCCGCGACGACACCGCCGTCCGAGAGATCTTTAAAAACATCCTCCCCGAGCTGACCGAAGGAACAGCCGTCATCAACCATTCCACCATTGATCCCGACACCACGGTCTGGCTTGATCAACAATGCCAGAAAGCGGGTTGCCACTTCCTCGATGCTCCTTTCACTGGCTCGCGCGACGCCGCCGCTAGGGGCAATCTCGTCTACTACGTTTCCGGCAAACCCGAGATCCTCGAGCAACACCGCGACCTACTGGGAATTACATCAAAGGAAATCCTCTTCATGGGGCCCCCTCCCGCGGCCACTGTCGTCAAGATCACGACCAACCTCGCCACGGCTTCCGCAGTGCAAGCGCTCACCGAGGCACTCGAAATCGCCCGCCGTCATGGAGTCGATCCCCGCGATTGGCACAAGGCGGCCCAACTGAACGGTTGCTACGCTCCGGTCATGGGGATGAAGATCCCAACGCTTCTCGAGAGCGATTTCACCCCGCATTTCTCCACCGAGAACATGGCCAAGGACACCCTCTACGCTCTGCAACTCGCCGATGCCGCCGGAGTGACCGCCAATGGCAACCAAGTTACCTGGAACAATCTCTTCGAAGCGGAAATGCGCGATGCCTCGGAAGACTTTTCCGCCACCGCCCGCCAACACCACACTCTCGACGCCGACCTCGACGAACCTGTCGAAAAATCATGCAGCCGTATCCGCGTCCAAGGCCCCGATGCCGAACGCTACCTCAACGGCCAACTCTCCAACGATGTCACCTTCGCCACCGAGGAGGAAATGATCGATGCCTGTCTTCTCAACGCCAAAGGTCAACTCGAACTCTTCGTGCAAGTTCACAAAGAGGGCGATGACTTTATCGTCGAAGGCCCCTACGAACTAGCCACCGAACTCATGGCGCGCCTCGACAAATATCTCATCGCCGACGACGTGGAACTCATCGACGAAAGCGAAGAAGACTCCGCATACACTCTCTGCCTAAATGAGACCCGACGCATCCTCGAAGGAATTCCAAAGTGGCCCAACGAACTCTTTCCCGGCCTCCTTCCACCCGACGCCGGACTCGAAGAAACTGCCATCTCCTACACCAAGGGATGCTACACCGGACAAGAAGTCATCTCCCGCATGAAGCGCGCCGGAAAAACAAACAAACACCTCGTCCGACTCACTCTCGACAAGCCGCTCATCCCCACCAACGCCAAACTCATCGTTAATGGAAAAGAAGCCGGATGGATCACCTCGGTCGCCACGTTGGAAAGCGGGCAGGACATCGCCCTTGGGTATCGCCTGCGCAAATTCAAAGACTCCAACGAAGTCGAGGTCCACTCTCCCTCATCAGACGAAGTCATCGGCACCGCCACGGTCCGCACCAAGGACTAAAGATCGAGGAAGTTCTTCAACAACTGCTTTCCGGAATTCGTCAGAATCGACTCCGGGTGAAACTGCACTCCGTGGACGTTGAGATCCTTGTGTTTGAGGCCCATGATGATGCCGTCTTCTGTCCTAGCGGTGACTTTAAGGCAATCAGGCAGCGTCTCCTTCTTCACGACCAGCGAGTGATAACGCGTCGCCTCAAAGGGATTCTCGAGGCCCTTGAAAACACTCTGACCTTCATGATGAATCAGCGAAGTCTTCCCGTGCATCAGCGTCTCCGCCCGCACCACTTCCCCTCCATAAACCTGACCGATGGATTGGTGACCTAAACACACTCCGAACACCGGCAATTCAGCACCAAAGGCTTTGATCACATCACAGGAAATCCCCGCTTCGTTCGGCGTACACGGTCCGGGTGAGATACAGATTCGCGAAGGATTCAAATCCCGCAGTTCATCCACCGTTACAGCATCATTACGTAAGACCTTCATCTGGGCTCCGAGTTCACCAAAATACTGCACCAGGTTGTAGGTAAACGAATCGTAGTTATCGATAACGACTAGCATGGCATTGATTGGTTGATAGGCTCATGACAGCTAAAACAGACATCAAGATTACCGGGGTTCATTTCGCCACAGGAAGGGCACCTTAACTGAACCTCCGCACCCTTGGACATTTTTTCATCGTGGTCGCCCAAAAGTTTCACCGCCTTGGGAAACTCCTCGTCATTAAGAACACAGAGATTTGGAAAGAACTCAGGGATGGGCGCATAGGTGACGCTGAGATTTTCGTTTCGAAGTAAGGTCTCAATCCCGACATTCTCCAGAATATCCATAGAGCGGGTCACCTGATGCAACTCGCGATGTCTAAAGATTTCCTTCATACTTTCGGAGCGAGGGTTTTGGCCAATCCAACCGCTCGCATCATGGCGGCAGCCTTGTTGACGGTTTCGTTGTATTCGTAGGTCGGCACACTGTCGGCAACAACTCCGGCACCGGCCTGGATATATACCTTATCATCTTTCACAAGACAGGTCCGCAAGGCGATACAGGAATCGTGATTTCCATCCCAACCAAAATAACCCACCGCTCCCGAGTAGGAGCCGCGTTTATTTTTCTCGAGCGAGTTGATGATCTGCATCGCGCGAATCTTGGGCGCGCCGCTCACCGTCCCGGCCGGGAAGGTTGAACGCAGCACGTCGTAAGAACTGTGCTCGGGCGAAAGCTTTCCGCTGACATTGGAAACGATGTGCATCACGTGACTGTATCGCTCCACGATCATCTGATCATCGACCGATACCGAGCCATGTTCAGAAATACGTCCCACGTCATTGCGAGCGAGATCGATCAACATGACATGCTCCGCGCATTCTTTTTCGTCGGCGAGAAGTTCGGCAGCAAGCGCGTCATCTTCCTCTTTGGTCTTCCCTCGCCAACGCGTTCCGGCAATCGGACGAATATCAATCCGACCATCGATAGCCCGCACGTGGACTTCCGGCGAACTTCCCACGAGTGAAAAGTCAGGCGTTTCATAGACGAACATGTAAGGCGATGGATTGATGTGTCGCAGTGCGCGATACAGATCAATCGGCGCTCCATCAAAGTCTGCCTCGAATCTCTGGCTCGGCACGATTTGAAAGGCATCACCGGCCGTAATGTATTCCTTGGCCTGCACCACCATACTCTCGTATTCCTCCTGCGTCGTATTACTCCGCGGTTCGGGAGCTTCGATGTCAGCCAAACCATTAAGCGGAGACATATGAAGCGGACGATCCAGCATCTCGACCACCGCTTCGATCCGGCCCCGGGCATCAGCATAAGCTTCCTCCGGCGAATCCGCTTCATCAAGCATGGCATTGGCAATCAAGAGAAGGCGACGCAACTTGTGATCAAAAACAACGAGAGTATCCGCGAGAAAGAAAATAGATTCCGGCAAACCCAAGTCGTCCTCCGGCGTTTGCGAAACTGAAGGCTCAAATTGCTGCACCGCATCATAACCCACATAACCCACCGCCCCGCCGAAGAAAGGTGGGGCATTGCCATGAGTCACAGGACGATAGCCTTCCATGAGACGCTGTATTTCATCAAGAACATCACCTTCACGTTCACGGGTCTCCACCTGGCCACCACGCTCGATGGTGACTTCATTCCCCCGGGAGGTGAATACCCAGCGCGGCTGGCTTCCAACGATGGACCATCGTCCGCTGGCATCTGTGCTTTCCGCGCTCTCAAAGAGAAAGGCATTTTTGCCATCGCGGAGCTTCAGGAAAGCCGAAACCGGAGTCTCGAAGTCAGCAGCAAGCTGGGCATACACAGGCACGACGTTTCCGGCCTGTGATAACTCAGCAAACTCCTCTGCGCTTGGCTTGACGGGGACCTGATTCACTCGTGGCGTAGTTTGCTCATCATCACGACGCTGGCAACCCTGAATCTAACCTCCGAACAACTCTCCGTAAAATGCCGGATCCACCTCGGGCTCCAGTGACTGCCAGGCCGTCACCTCGTTTTGGCTCGCGGCACAGATCTCGAGCTCATGACCGGAAATCCTTTCCCGCACGACCTCACAAGCCTTCACCGGGCAGTTACAATCGCTGCTCAGATGCCCCAGCACCACACGTTTCAAGCCCTCTGGGACCAATTCAGCGATCAAATCAGCCGCTTGATCATTCGACAAATGCCCATGCTGTGAGGAAATCCGCTGCTTTGTGCTAAAAGGCCGCTTGGTGTCAGCCTCCAGCATCCCCCACTCATAATTAGCTTCCAGCACCAGGCCCTCGACTCCTTTCAGCGCCCGCAAGACCTGCGCATCAACATGCCCCAAATCCGTCGCCACGGCTACCCGGCGCTCTCCCTTCGAAATGACATATCCAACCGGCTCCACCGCATCATGTGGCAGCGGAAAGGTCCCGATCTCAAATCCCTCCCACGAAAATTGCTGTCCGGCCTCAAAAGCGACCCATTCAGCTTGCTGCTTCAGCCCTTCTTGAACCACCCGTCCGGTCATCACGCTCGCCACAATCGGCACCCGCCATTTCCGCAAAAAGACATCCAGCCCCCGGACATGATCACCATGTTCATGCGTCAATAATATCCCGGCAAGCTTTTCCGGGCTCACCCCCAGCGCCTCCAGACGTAAGCCCAGCTGCTTCGCGCTCAGTCCGGCATCGACGAGAAGGTATTTCCCCTCACTTTCCACCACGGTCGAATTTCCACCGCTACCACTTCCTAGAACTGCAAAACGCATCGCCTTGAGAATGCTCTAAATACAGCCGTGAAGCAATCATTTGAAATAAGGAATGTTCATTCCCCTTACCCGTTTTTCACCAAGTCTCCTGGTTCCTCGCAATCGTATTCACAAGAGTTCCGGCCACGATGATAAGAACGATCAAAACACCCTCATCTATGATCGAGAGGTTTGATGCTTCCCGGTATTCGGTAATGCTCTCTGCATTCATGTAGGCTTTTGTTGAAACCCGGGTCATGACTCCGGAAAACAGCCACACGGCCCCACCACCAACCCAGCAATTGACCATCCGGGAGTAAACTTCACCCCCGTTCAAAATCACCTCCGCATTCTATTTGCGCCCTCACGAAATCGTTCTTAGTATCTCTAAATAACCCATGAAATTTCTTCTCCTACTTCCCTTCGTCGCTTTTTTCGCAATGAGCTGCACACACACCAGCAGCACGCCTGACGGACGCATCAGCAAGAATCCCCAATTTTACGACTCACTCGACGGTCGTGAGCAACTCATGGTCAAAACCGGCCAAATCGAAAACGGTATGTCCAAATCATCCGTCTGGCTCGCCTGGGGAGAACCAGCCGCCAGAAATCACGGTCAGAACGGCAGCGCTCGCACCGAGCAATGGATCTACCGCAACTACCGCCCTATTTACACCCAGTCCGTCTTCGGAGGCTCGGGCTACGGACGACTCCACGGCCGCCGCCACTATAACTACGGGTATTACGGAAGCGGCCTGGGACTGGGCGTCTCCTACGTCCCCTATCCCTCGGCCCGCGTCGATTTTGAAAACGATCGCGTCGTCCGGTGGACCCGGGGCAGCCGCCGCTAAGTCTACTTCAGCAAACTCTTTCCGGTCATCTCCTTGGGAGTTTTGACCCCAAGCATATCGAGAAGAGTCGGAGCGACATCCGCAAGGATTCCGTCGGCGACCTTCCGCTTCTTGTCATCGTCGGTAACATACCAAAGATGCACCAAATTAGTGGTGTGCGCGGTGTGAGGCGAGCCATCGGCATTGCGCATGAATTCGCAATTGCCATGATCCGCCGTGATGAGAAGCTTTCCTCCCAAACGCAGAGTCTCTTCAGTCACGGCCCTCACTGCATCATCAATTCGTGTCACCGCTTTCTTGGCAGCCTCCACGACGCCGGTGTGCCCCACCATATCAGGATTGGCGAAGTTGATAATGACGAGATCGTAATCCTTGAGGTGCGATACGACGTATTCTTCGACCTCCTCCGAACTCATCTCCGGCTTGAGATCATAAGTCGCGACATCCTTGGGGGAGGGAACGACCTTGCGATCCTCCCCCTTGTAATTTTTCTCCAAGCCGCCGTTGAAGAAATACGACACGTGCGGGTATTTCTCGGTTTCGGCAATTCGTAGTTGCGTCTTGCCAGCCTTCGACACCGCTTCGCCGAGCGTCATCTTGATCGTCTCTGGCGGGAATACCACCGGACAGTCGTAAGTCTCGTCATATTCCGTCAGCGTCAAAAAATCCACTCTGGGACGACGTCCCGCCTTGAACTCCTTAAAGGTCGGACGAGTCAGGAACACCTCGCAAAGTTGACGCGCCCGGTCGGCCCTGAAGTTGAAGAATATCACGACGTCCTCATCACGCACCCGCTTTTGCTCGTGGCTGAAAAAGATCATCGGCATGAGAAATTCGTCGGTCTTATCCTGCGAGTATTTTTGCGCGATCGCCTCGCTGGCCAAAATATCGTGCTTCTCCCCTTTTCCCCA
>JAKMEV010000586.1:0-5557 GCA_022425785.1 Akkermansiaceae bacterium
TAGCACTAGATCAGCGCACAGCCCCACCACAGGGCCAGCAGGCCAAAGAGCCGGGTGTGGAGAGCTGACATCATGGTTGCGCGGATTCCCAATAGTTTTCGTAAACGGTCTCAGCGAGGATGGACAACCCTCCGGTGAGAACGAAAAGAGCGGCGAGGAGAACAATGATGAATTTCCAGCGGAAGACGGTGGAATAGAGGAAGAGGAGCTTGGCATCCATCATGGGGCCGAACACCATGAAGGCGAGTTTCGGTGCGTAGGAAAAGTTACCGATATTGGCCGCGATGAAGGCGTCGGAGGTAGAGCAGAGGCTGAGAAAGAAGGCGAGGCCCATCATGGCGGGAGTGGCCAGGATGGAGTTGTCAGTGAGGCCTTTCCAGAAGTCAGTGGTGGGGTCAATCCAGGTGGTTTTGAGGAGGGAAGTGAGAATGACGCCGATGGTGAAATATAGTCCGACGTCCATGAAGTCGCGCAGCGAATTATTCATTGCGGAATTCAGGTTCCGGGGATGATGGTGCTCGTGACCGGACTCGGCTTGTGCGGAGGGTTTGAGGAATCGTCCGTGGGCAACCCGCAGAATGGCAATGCCGACGAGAACGGCGATGAGGTACCCCATGCCGAGTCGGGCTCCGACGACGAAGTAGGAATCATTGAAGGCCTTGAAGGTACTGATCGCGGTGACGGGATTGAAAATGGGAGCCGCCAGCATGTAGGCGAGGGCGCAGGAGACGGGGAGGCCGTTTTTAACGAGGCGTCGGATGACTGGCACGACAGCGCATTCGCAGACGGGGAAAACGGCGCCGAGGAGACCACTTGCCATGATGGCGAGGATGGGGTTTTTCGGGAGAACCTTCTCGAAGGCGTTGCGCGGGAGGTAGGTTCCGAGGAAGCCGCTGACGAGAGTACCAAGGAAGATAAATGGAAGGCCCTCGAGGAAGATCGCGAGAAATTCGTATGAGCCGTCCTGAAGCTGGTCCCTTGTGCTGTCAGTCACTTAAAGATAAAGCGCAGATCATGGGCAGTGATCCAATAAAAAAAGCGGGCCCGTGAAGACTCACTTTTGGAAAGTGATGATCCGCGCCTCAGTTGACGTTGAAGTTCCAGGTGTATCGGCTGTTGCGGCCGAAGCTTTTGTAACCTGAGATCGTATTCGTATTTTTGGCGGTCGCGGCATACTTGTAGAGGCCCGAGTTGAGGCTCACTGTGCGGCTGCCACGGGCGGGGAGTGAGATGAATTTAGTCTCCGGACCGCGGAGTCCCAACATGATGCTTTTGTGGGAATTATTCCGGATGGTTACGAGTGGCTTAAAGGCTACGCGGGGAGTGGGAGTGTAGCTTCTTCTTGGGGTCGGAGACGGGCCACAGCCGGAAAAAATCAAGGACGTTGCGAAAATTGCAAGTGCTGTCAGGGGGCGGGAGAATCTACGCATTGTTTTTAGGGATTAGGGTTTTGAGCGTGATTTCCTTTCGCAATGAAAATTGTTTCTTGGTCACATTTTCAAAAACCCGCCCAAATTGCCAGCGGAATGATTTAGGGATTCACTCGAATCACGCGGTAGAACTTGCGTGTTAATGAGTTCTCCGTGTCTAAGAAACTCGCGTTGGTTCCCTCGTAAGTTTCCATCGGCGAGAGTGTGGTGAAGCTTGTAGGGTCGAGGGTGGTGGATGACTGGACCTGGTATTCGTATCCCGGCAGACAAGGCCAGGTAATGGTCATTCCTCCCGGCGAGGGAGAGACCGTGCAGGAGAAATTTTCGAGGACGCCTCCGTTGATATATTGCAGTGCTTTATTAAATGCCCCGATGCCAACTTCCGACCCAATGATGCGTCCGGGGCCGTCGTCGGGAGCGACGTGAATGCCGCCGTAGAGGCGGGAGATGCCGGCTTGGTCTGCAGCGTCAAAGTAGGTGGCCCATTGAAGTTGGACGTCGGTGGAAGGGCCGTTTTCAAATTCGAGATGTCCTGCTTCCACGGTGTGCGTGCCGAGGCCTCCGGGGAAAAACGGGCTTCCGGTAAAGGCGGTGAGGACTTCGGCGGCAGCCCGGCTGAAGGCGCTGTGACCGGAAACGTATCCTGCAAAGGCCGGCGTGACAAAAGTGTCGCGTTGGTAGGGGAGCCAGTTTCTCGCAGCAATCCAGCCTACACCGCCGAATTCGGTTTCGGGATCATTGGGTTCTCCCTGCCAGGTTCGGATGGCAATGCTGTTGGGAGTGAGTCCTTCGTGACGTTGGCCCACGGCGGCGGTTTCCACGGTGACGGCTTCGATCAGGTTCGGTTCGAGAGGGATGCCGCCGGAGTGATAAAGCGGACCGCCGGGATCGGACGATTGACCGAGGCCGGCGAGGTAGCGAACACTCGTGATAGGACGAACGTAGTCGTATTTTTCTTTATTCCACCAGGTGGCAATGGCGGCATCATGCGCGGCCCCGTTGAGAGCGAGGTAGAGTTTAATATCCCACTCGAGATCATCGAGAACGGGGCCGGCTCCGCGGAATTTTTTTTCCAGGCGGGGGTCGTCGGAGACCTCATTGGCGATGGCGTTCCAGTGTCCCGGCGGTGTTTCGGAGGAAGGTCCGTCGGCCCAAAATTCTGCGACGACGCGGCCGAAGTCGGCGTGGTTGACGATGTTGGGAGTGTAGGGTTCCAGAGCGATGGGATTGTAGGAATACCCCGTGCCGTTGTTGGTCCCGAGAGGGTTGTCACCGAGGGAAGCCGGAGAAATATCGATGTCGCCCGAAGTGGTCGGATCGAGGAGCGAACTAAAGCGAATAACCTCGACGTTGTTGTCTTTAAATTCTTGGTCTCCGATCCCGCCCAGAAAGGGTGGTGGTCCGGGGTCGATGTTACCGGTGAGGGCGAAGGGAGTGACATCGCCCCAGTGCGAGCCGATGAAGATCTGGACATTGCTGGCGATCTGGCCGTTTTGCGTGAAGGCGACATCGAAGGCGAGTGGCTGCCAGCGATTGGGATCAACCAGCGGGCCGGTTCCCGAATTCTGAAGAATGAGTGGCTGGTTAAGTGGGAGGTAGCCGTCGAGACCCTGATAATCTTGCAGTTCGTTGGAGCCGTCGTATCGTTGTCCTTGAATGATCGCGGCAGCGCACCGGTTTCCGACGACTTGCGGGGTGGTGCCAACGACGGAGGCGCTGGTGACGGGGTAGCCAAATTCCGTCATGCGGGCGGTGAGTTCAGCGATTGTTTCTTCCTCTCCAATGGCGCGGGAATAGCGCGAACGGAGCACCCAGTAGGCGGCGTAGCTGATCGCTTCGTGGCGGGCGGCTTCGAGGTCTTCGGCGGTCGCGCTCTCGTTGTGAAAAACCCCTACCGCGGTGTCATCGTAGGCAGCCCAGGCGTCATACATCGCAGCCGAGCTGTGGAAAAGATTCCGCGCATGGACGGTGGGCGCGGGGAAATCCCGACGGATGGCCGCGAGGCAATGCTCATTCCAGATACGGGCGATGGAATCTTCGGCTTGGGTTTGTCCGCTCAGGAGAACGACTCCAAGAGTGTATTTCGAGAGACGGCAACTAGTCATAATCACTCAGACCCTAGGCCTATTTCCCTAACGATGCAATTCCAGGAGTCGGTTTGATTCCTTGATGAGGAAATCGATTTCCATGAATGGGTCGGCTGAGACGTCGGCCCAGAGAACGCGGCCTTTTCCATCGACGAGGAAGGTTCCGTGGAGAGGCTGGTTTTCGAAGTCATCGTGTGCGGAGAATTTCTTGAAAATCTCTTTTTGATGATCGGAAACGATGGGGAAGGGAATCTTGCCTTTTTCGTAGTTGTCTTGGCTCTTCTTGAGGTCGGCGACCTTGTCGGTAGAGATGGCTAGGATGGGGAGCTTTGCCTTTTCAAAGTCCGAATAGCGGTCGGCCATGGCGGTGAGTTGTTCGGTGCAGTGGAGGCATCCGGCGCCGAGGTAGAAGACGAGGATGTGCGGTTTGCCAGCCATGCTGGAGCTTGAGATGTTTTTTTGGTGTTGGTCCGGAAGGTTGAAGGCAGGCGCGGCGGGAGGAGTCCAGTGCAGCGGACCGAGGGTGCCGAGATCGGGACGTGGGAGAAGATCTTCGGCGGGCTTGTGGGCTTGACGCCAGTCGGTAGGGTAGCCGAACTCCTTGGCAATCGGCGTGAGCCGTGCGAAGGGGCGGGACTTGAGGTCGACCTCGGAAGAAAAGACGCGAAGCTTTTCGAAGCCTTTTTTTGCATCTTCTTTTTTACCCATTCGGTGGAAAAGGGTAATGGCGTTGGCGAGTGAAACGGTTTCTTTTTTATCGCCATCGAGAACACTCCGGGCGGCTTTCTCGGCCGCTTCCTTGTTACCGAATTGGAGTTCGCGGAGCGCCTTAAAGGTGGCGGAGCCCGAGGATTTGGCGAGTGACTCTGAGGCGGTCTTGTCGTCGTCGTTCATTTCGGCGAGATAACCGAGGAGTTCGGTGCAATCTTTTTCGAGTGACCCGATGAGGCGGCTGTATTTCTTGCTGGCTGCTGCGACGGCTTTCTTGATCTCGCCTTCCTTCTTTTTCTCTTTGGTGGCCTTTTCCTTGGCCTTGTCTTCATCGGCTTGTTTTTTTGCTTTTTCGTCGGCGAGAAGGTCTTCGACTTGATTGATAATTTGCATCAACTCCACGCGATGACCGAGGTGGAAATTGGCGATGCCGATTAGCCTGAGCCGTGCGCGATCATGAGTCGGTTGCTTGGGCAGGGTTTCGAGCCACTGGGTATTTGAGAGTTCGAAGATCTCCTCCCAGAGTTCAAATTTCTCAAGAGTTTTGAGGAGGTTGTTGCGGCCGTATTTGTAGGAATGGGAGCGGCCTTCCAGAGTGTTGAGTTTCGGGTGACGCGGGTTGGCGAGGAGAGACTTGGCCATGGCTACGGCGGCGGGGGCATCACCAAGGTGACCGAAGTTGCGCGCGAGCCATTCGTTGTTGTGCGCGTAGTTGTGGATTTGGTCGGGGATGAGGAAATGCTTGGCCATGTGTGCGTGGTCGACACGGGCGGAGGACTGTTGACTGAAGACGGCATCGTGATAGCGCTTGGCCTTGGAGTAGATATGTCCGGGCATGTGCCACATATGGGCGATGCCGGGTGCGGTTTTTCCGAGGCGGGCGGCGGAATCGAGCGCTTGCTCGTGCTTGCGGTTGTCCCAGAGGTGGATGGCATAGTGGTGGGCGGGGTGATTGGGTTCTTTGGCAAAGATTTGCTCGAGAATGGCGTCGAGTCCGAGGTAGCTGCTGATGGGAACACCTTTGCGGTTGAACTGCCAGCGGCGGCAAACGAGGAGGGCCTTGGCTTCGATGTCGTCGGGGTGGTTCAGGATGAGGTCTTCGTAAGCGCGGATGAAATTTTTGATGCGCTTTTTGGAGTCCTTCTCTTTTTTGTCATCGTGATAGGCGATTTCGGCGTCGAGATAGGCGCGTTCATGAGGGGTGATCTTTAAGTTTTCTTTTTTGAGGAGTTCGGTGGCCTTGGCGATGAATTCCTTGGCACGTTTCTCGTTAGAGTAATTGCCCTGAGAGAGTCCCCAGTAGGCCATGGCGCAATCGGGATCGTGAGC
>JAKMEV010000587.1:0-7158 GCA_022425785.1 Akkermansiaceae bacterium
ATGATGTCAAGGCCCGGCTTGATTCGGTGGGCACTTATCCCCGCACGATCAAAGACGGATCGAAGGTGATCAACAAAAAGACTCTTGAGACCGATCTCGAATCTCTCAAAGACGCCGACACCAGCGGCAAGATGAACGAAGTGTATGCGTTCCTCAATACTGCCGTGATGCACGAGGACGAAGGGAATGTCCGTGGAGCCTTTGCGGTCTACGAACAACTCGAACTCTACTATCCGAATGCCAAGGTCTACAAAGACAAGAAGGTGGTTGCTGCCCGTGAGAAGAATCTTTACCACTTGGTGCGGACCTCCTCCATCATTGGGGAGGTTCTTACGACCGAGTTCTACGGAAGCCGTTTCCTGAAGGATTTCCCCAAAAGCGAGCATGTCGAGGAGGTGCGCCGCATGATGCTCACCAGCCTATTCTGGCAGGGTGAGTATGAGAAGTGCATCGAGGTAGCGAGCAAGATGATCGACAGTCTGGCCAAGCCCTCGGAGCAGCATGACATCTGCCTCTTTGTTCTCGGCGGAAGTTACCACTACACTGCCCAGTTTGTGGAAGCTCAGCCATTGCTGGATCTCCACGTGAAGACATATGGTGACAAGGACACCAAGCAACACCGTCGTCAGGCTGTGCTGTATTTTCAAGCCTCCAATCTTTCACGCCTGCAATACTTCACCAAGTCAGCTGCTCTTCTTGATGTTTTCCTTGAGAAGTATCCCCAGCCTGGGAGCAACCCATACTATCCCTTCGCTCTCTTTGACCGCGCCAACTGCCACTATGCTGAAAGCGAACTTGAGCCAGCACTGGTTCTGGTGAGTCGGGTGGAAAATGAATTCCCCGGAGTGGAAATCATGGAGATGAACTTCAACCTCAAGGGGAATATTCTGGAGGGAACAGAGCAAGCCGATCTCGCGGAAGGCTACTACAAGAAGGCTCTCGAAATGGCCGAGCGTAAGCAAAACGAAATGGTGGCGGGTGAGGCCCTCTTCTATCTCGTGAATGTCATCGGTATGGCCAAGGTGGATAACAAACCCGGACCTCGTGTTGAGGAATCCGTACCCTATTACAACAAGTTCTGGGAGGAATACGGAGCCGACTCACCCTACAAGGTGAAGGTTGCGGTGGCTGGTCTTCCCGGAATGCGTGTCGCTGGAAAATTTGATGAAGCCTTGGAGCGTCTCCAGGGGGTCATTGCCGATCTCGCCAGTGTCCCGGGTGCCCCTGATTTGGAAGCCGCTGTTGGCTCATATACAGAGGCCTATCTTGAGACTCACACTCCGGAGGAGTTGAAGGACCACTATTATAATTTCCCTCGGATTAAATCGAGTGACATGGCCGCCCGGGCACTTCTTCGCGTTGCGATCATTGGTGTCTTTGAGGAGGTGAATCACGACGCGGTTCAGAAGAAAGATGCCTCGCGTGAAGCAAGCTCTCGTGCCATGGTCAAAGTTCTCTTCAATGAATTGAAAAACGATTTCGATCTGAAAGATCTCTCAAATTACATCCTTGTGCGAGTGGGTGAGTTCATCCGGAAGAAGAGTGCGACTCCTCTTGAAGCCCGTCCATACTACGAGGAAGCCCTCAGCCGTGACCAAGATCAGAGTTACAAATTCCCGGCGCTCTTCGGGGTTGCCGATATTCTCGGTCGGGGAACAAATTCCCAAAAAGATGAAGCGATTAAGTATCTCCAGCGGGTCTTTGATGACGCTGAAGAGAAGTCTCAGAAAGAGGATGCTCTCATGCGTATGGTAACTGTCCTTTATGACAAAAAGGACTTCGCAGGAGCGATTGCCAAGTCGAGATTGTATCTCGAGACAGATGGTTTCAGAAAGTCTCGTGGTGAAGCACGCTTCCTGCTTGCACAAGCCTATGACGGCAATGGTCAGACAGAAGATGCCCGGGTGAACTTCGGACTTCTCTGGGGATCAAACCTGGGATTGATTCGTGTTTCCGCTCCATCCATTAAACGTTGGTTGGAGCTCACCTGGGATCGCAATGGCGACAATCCAAAGGTTGGCAAAAGCGACCGTCAGCTCGCCTATGAGAAAGGTTGGAAATATGTTGATATGACCCGCCGCTTGATCCCGAAGATGAGCGAGGACGAGGTGAAAATCTGGAAGAGTGTTGAATCACTGATCCAGGGATATGAGGACAGCAGTGAAACTGTCAGCATGGAGGAAATTAATAAGAGAAAGGGTAAATGAAAACCCAAGATTTGAATTCCAACTAATTGATACGTGATGAAAATAATTGTTACTACCGCTCTGGTTCTTGCCACTTCTCTTGGCTCTGCCTTTGCTCAAAAAGAAAAAGAACCACGCGCCCTGATGTTTACGGATAAAAACGTCTTGAAAGGGTGGATCGTTGCAGCCAACGACAAGGTCGTGCGGTATAAGGAGACGGAAAACTCAACCGTTTACCGGGACTTGCGCCTTGCCGCGGCCAAAGTTTATTTCCTCGAGCCGCCCGAATTTACTGAAGCGATGGAGCTTTTCAAAAGCCGGAATTATGCCGAGGCCAAGGACAAATTTGAAGCTTGCGCCAAGATCTACAAAAAGGTGGATGAGATCAAAGGGAACTATAGTACCCTGTCGACTTTCTTCCAAATGGAATGTCTGCGGAAGCTGGAGGAGCTCGCCCAGTTAAGTCCACTGATTGAGAGTTTGAATTTTGAGTTGCTGGGCCGTGCCGAGCACCATACCCAGGTGAAAATCTACTCGGTATTTTGGGAAGCCGTTCGAACGAAGAGCTGGTCACGTCTTGATGCGATTGCCTCTGACCCCGAGTGGAGAAACCTTAAGGTGTCCGGTGGGCTGCGAGCTCAAATGTCTTATTGCCATGGATTGGCTTTGGAGGGACTTGATAAGCCGATTCAGGCGCTGACGGCCTACAACCACGCGTTCGTATCCGATTTTGCAGCATCCGAGGAGATTACCCGCAAGGCCGCTCTCAACTGTCTTCGCATTATTGATAATGATGATTCAGTGAAGTTGGCCAAAAAGCTCTATAATACGGAAGATCACAATCCTGATTCGACCGGCGCTTTCCTGATCAAGGAGGGAATTGCTTTGATTAAGCTTTGGGATAAAACTCTCGGAAATGGGGCGACTCTTCCAGCGAACTACAAGGGTCTGCTCAGGTTCCCGCCCAAAGGTAAGCCCCAGGTTACCCCCAAGACGACGAAGGAGGACAAAAAGCCCGCTAAAAAGTCCCCCACGAAGGAGGATAAGAAAAAGGATAAGTAAGATTCCAGGAATTCTCGTCCAATCTGAAATTTCAAAAAAGCGAGGGGCTCGGGCTCTTCGCTTTTTTCTTTGGAGTTTTATTCAGCTCTTTTCCTCAAGGGATCATCCGCTAGAGTTCCTCCGTGGATCAGACGACTTCTACGCTTATTGACCTGGCCCTTGTTGAAGATATTGGCCCTGGGGATGTCACTTCAGAGTATTTCATTCCGAAAGATCGCGAGGCCCGAGGTCTGATCGTGGCCAAAGACGAAGGGGTGATTGCGGGGGTGGAGCTCGCGGCTGAAGTCTTTCGTCGGGTTGATGCCGGTTTATCCGTGAAGATTTTGTTGGAAGACGGGAGTCACGTCACTCAAAAGGCCTGTGTTATGGAGGTGCGAGGAAATGCGCGTTCGATGTTAACTGCCGAGCGGGTTTCCTTGAACTTTTTGCAGAGGCTTTCCGGGATTGCCACCAAGACCCACCGATTTGTGGAGTTAACCGAGGGGACACCGGCCCGTATTCTCGATACACGGAAGACAACCCCGGGATGGCGGTCGCTTGAAAAGGCCGCGGTGGTGGCTGGAGGTGGGTTGAATCACCGCATGGGCTTGTATGACCGGGCCATGGTAAAGGATAACCATCTCGTGGCTGAGAATGGCATGGCTGAACTTCAAAATGCCATCGAGCACCTTAGGCGGGAAAAACCTGGGGTCGAAGTTGAGCTGGAGGCTGATCGATTGGATCAAGTAGAGGCTTTTCTCGAGCTGGAGGGAGTGGATTACATCCTTCTCGATAATATGGATAGTAAGACGATGAAGGAAGCGGTTGCTATGAGAGGAAGTGAAGGTCCGAAGTTGGAAGCCAGTGGTGGAGTAACGCTTGAGACGGTTGCGGGAATTGCCCGGACCGGTGTTGATTTTATTTCGGTTGGAGCAGTGACGCATTCGGCGGTGGCTCTCGATTTTTCCCTCGATTTTCTTTTCAACGATGAATGAGGACGAGTGGAACGGGACTGTCATTGAGTCTTTGTCCGAAGAGTGGGCCGAGAAAATTATTTTTCTTCCTGAATGTGGTTCTACTAATGATGAGGCCCAAAAATTGGCATTGAAGGGGGCTGCAGATTTTTCGGTTGTGCTGACCGAGACTCAAACTTCGGGGAGAGGTCGCCGCGGGCAGCCATGGACGTGTCCTCCTGGCGAGGGGATGGCTTGTTCGGTGATCGTGCGGCCTGATGATCCGCCGGCTTTGTGGTCCCGCATTGCTCTTGCGACGGGCCTCGCAGTGTCGGAGGCCTTGGATTCCTTTGGATGTTCATCGGGCGTCAAATGGCCCAATGATGTATGGATCAACGAGAAAAAGGTGTGTGGGATACTCGTGGAAGCTGGTGATGGCTTTGTGGTGGTGGGAATTGGTCTCAATGTCAACGTGACCTGCTTTCCCGAAGGGTTGGCGTTTCCCGCGACGTCTCTTGCTCTGGAGGTGGGCACGCCGGTCTCACGAGAGGATGTGTTGGTAGCTTGTTTGAATCGCCTTCGGGTGCGGATAGCTCAAATCGGCTCGTTTTTTCCCGAATTGTTAGAAGCATGGGAGATTCGGTGTGTTCTGCGAGGGAAAGAGGTGAGCTTGATGGTGGGAGATGAGCTGAAGCGTGGAACTGTGGTGGGCTTGTCTTCCGGCGGTGAGCTTATTCTTGTGACTTCAAGCGGGCGAGAGAGTTTATTGCAGGCGTCGGAGATTCGGGTGATCGGAGAATAACATCCAATGGTATGAGGCTCGATCGCTTGATTGGAAAATGGGGAAACTGGGGGAAACGCCGGGTAAGAGAAGAGTTTGAGGCCGGGGAGGTGAGCGTGAATGGAGAGCGTGTCGAGGAGACGGCCAGACTGGTTGGGAAATTTGATCGGGTCGAAGTTTCCGGGAAGGTCGTACAGGCTGAGACCAGACGGGTGATTATCTTGAATAAACCCCTTGGTGTGGTGAGTGCCACCAAGGATCCGGAGCATCCTACCGTCATCGATTTGATCGAGCGTCCCTGGGCCTCCGGCTTGCATTTGGCAGGACGATTGGATCGTTACACGAGCGGATTGATGATTCTCACCAATGACGGGGAATTTTCCGAGTCACTCACGGAGCCCGCGCAAAAAGTCGGCAAGCGTTATCTTGTTGAGGTCGATGGAGTGATTGGCCAGGAAGTAGTGGAGGTCTTCGAGGAAGGGATGTGGTTTGCGAAAGAGGAGATCACGACAGCCCCAGCGAAGGTTGAACTCATTAAAGATTCCCGTTGTCGTTTGATCATTTATGAGGGCAAGCATCATCAGGTGAAACGCATGTTCGCGCGATTCGACCTCAAGGTGATCGCACTGCACCGCGAAGCGATCGGAGAGATCGAACTTCCGGATGATCTTCCGATGGGTGCCTGGCGTGAGCTGGAGTAATACCGCTCCGACGAAAGACCTGTTAGGCAGACCGTCGGGGTCTTCTATTGCTCCGTCGGCGACGATTGTTACCGGGCTGTTCCTGGCGCCCCTGGGACTGATTGCGACCTCCGCCGCCTCGTCGTCCGCCCTGGCCTTTTTTCTTCCCTCCGTTGTCGCGGGTGGATTCGCGGGATTTGATTCCGCGTGCGTGAAGATCGGCCAGTTCATCGTGATGATTTTCGTGTTGGTCATTCACCGGGATCTTCTTTTTAATAAGTCTTTCGATATCCATGAAGAACTCATGTTCTTCAGGAGTGCAATAGGAAATGGCATTGCCGGTGGCTCCAGCCCGTCCGGTGCGTCCGATGCGGTGAACGTAGGCCTCGGCTTCGTTGGGGAGGTCAAAATTAACGACAAGAGTGACGTCTTTAACGTCGACCCCGCGGGCTGCGACGTCTGTGGCGACCAAGATTGGAAGTTTGCCTGATTTAAAGCGATCGAGGGTTTTCTCCCGTTGTGGTTGGGACCGGTTTCCATGAATGGCTTCGGCGGTGAAGCCCTCCGAGTTGATCCAGCGGCAGAGTTTGTTGGCTCCATGTTTTGTTTTGGAGAATACGATGGTCAATTCACCGGCGGTCTGGTCTCCGAGGTGCTGCATTAGGAGCTCGCGTTTGTGTTCGCGATCGACGAAGCAGACTTCCTGGTCGACTTTTTCCGCGGTGGTGACTTTGGGGGCGATGGAGACCGACTCGGGGTTGTGAAGGATTCCGTGAGCCAGTTCTTTGATCGCGGGGCTCAGGGTGGCCGAGAAGAAGAGGGACTGACGTTGTCTGGGAAGCTTGGCGATGATGCGCTTGACGTCGCGAAGGAATCCCATGTCGAGCATGCGGTCGACTTCATCTAGAACGAAGTAGTCGACGCCGGAAAGGTCGATATCTCCCTCGTTCATGTGATCGAGAAGACGCCCCGGGCAGGCGACGAGAACGTCGACGCCGGGTTTCATGGCGTTGATCTGAGGGTTTTTACCAACGCCTCCATAGACGAGGGTCTTGCGAAAGCTAAGGTATTTCCCGTAGGTGTCGAAGCTTTGGGAGATCTGGGTGGCGAGTTCCCGGGTGGGGGTGAGAACCAGAACGCGGGCGCTTTTTCTTTGCGGTCGCTTTGGGTCCTCCAGTAGGGCATTAAGGATGGGCAGTGAGAAGGCGGCGGTCTTACCTGTTCCGGTTTGAGCGATCCCGAGGAGATCCCTACCTTGAAGCAGAGTGGGGATTGACTGGGCCTGAATCGGCGATGGCGTGTGATAATTTTGCTCGGCAAGAGCACGTTTGATGGGAGTGGCCAAGGCCATCTCCTCAAATGAGGTAGGAGTCATAGTTGATCTGGTGATCCCCTTTTTTGGGGGTCTGGTCTCGACGAGGTGTAGTTAAAATACCCGGAACCAATCTCTCATCGAACTAGAGTGGAAGAGGGGTGTAGAGCCGAGGTGTGACGATCTCCTCATCGGGATTCATGGG
>JAKMEV010000589.1:0-3518 GCA_022425785.1 Akkermansiaceae bacterium
ACCCCGAAATCATCTTTCTGGGAGCAAATGACAGTGGCTCTTCCACCGGCGTCATGGTGGAAGTCGCCCGGGTCCTCTCACAACACGGCGACGCAGCAAACCAAGTTGAATTAATTTTCTTCGACGGCGAGGAAGCCATGCTCAAGAGTATCGACCCGAAGCGGGACGGTCTCTACGGGAGCCGCTATTTTGCAGGGCATTTGAAATCCCGTAAAAACAAGCCTCATGCCGGAATCATCATTGACCTCGTCGGCGACGAAAAAGTCCCTCTTCTCATTGGACTCGATTCCCATCGAAACCTCCAGTCCCACGCGCGCGTGGCGGCCCGCAGCCTGAGCCTCGAAAAATTCGTCATCAATGCAAGTGGCGGAATCATCGACGATCACGTTCCGCTGATCAACGGGGCCAATATTCCCTGCCTCCACCTCATCGGTGATTTCCAAAAAATGCCCTACTGGCACACCCAGGATGATACCATAGACAAACTTTCACCAAAAGCACTTGGGAACTGTGGTCAGCTCGTCTTAAAAATTCTCCACCAGCTCACCGCAGACTAGCGGCGGGCCTGCTGACGGGCCCTGACTTTCTCCCGTTGGACAAAAAGAGGAATCAGTTGGGTTTCGATAAAATCAAAACCTGCCTGCAAGCCACCACCCTGGTAGACCCTTCCAATCTCAGCTTCCACCGAGGTCGGATTCCCCTTGAGCCGGAGAAACTCGTTGGAAGTCGCCCTCACGAAAGCCTCGCCATCAATCTGCCCCTTTTCGCGGATCAACCATTCCCGGACATAGAGCGCCAACACGGCGTCACCCACCCAGGCCTCTTTCCTCTCACGATCTATTTCTTCACTCGATTTTTTCATTTCCTTGGGGCTGTTGAGCTCCCCCTGACATATCCAAGCGGAGCCTCGCCTCAGACTCACGATCCCAAAATCCACTATCGAGTTCAATGTAGACATTCGAGTAAGGAAGGGCCGTCTTCGTCTTGAGGACAAGAACGGCATACTTGTCCGCATCACTTTGTGCAAGCAAGGTAAGTGCCCGATGATCCATTTGATTCACGGCATGCCCGTGCAACGCCACATTTAATCGTTCACGGAACTGATCCACTCCGGGTGAAAGCTCGTTGACCAAAAATGGAAGCTCGCGCGCCGTAGTGAATCTTGGTCTGACATTTTCAGACTGTTCCAAAAGGTTCACGATATATTCCACCACCTCCGGTGTTTCCCCGTCAATCACGACCGTTCGCGTGCCACGACGGGAAATTACGGGGAAAGATGACTCGGCGACAATGACCCAATTTCGAGAACCCAAGGCCGCCACCTCACGCGACACCGCAGGCCCCCACGCAGGAGGAGGATTCTCGGGCGGACGACTTCCGCACCCCACAAAGGCCGGAATAAGAAATGGGAGGAGGAATTTCATGGGAACACTACGCAACGAATGCCTCCAGAGTTACATTAAGCTCGCCCCTGCTTCAGCAAGATCGCTCCGCTCGCCTCGACTCAAGGTGACGTGGGCCGCAAAATCCTGCCCGCGCATCCGCTGGCGGGTATATACGAGACCATTGCTTCGACTGTCAACATAGGGATGATCAATTTGCGCGGGATCTCCCACCATGACCAACTTGGACCCCCGGGACATTCGCGTCACCACTGTCTTAGCCTCCTGGGGCGTCAACTGCTAGGCTTCGTCGAGAATGAAGAAGCGATTCGGAATAGAACGGCCCCGGATATAACACAATGCCTCCACCTCAATCACTCCTTGATTCACCAAGTCATCATAGGGTTTCTTAATCGCCTCGCTTTCCCCTTTATTACGCTTTCGCTTAGGACCTTGCTTGCTTTGAGAGTTCATTAAAAGCTCCAGAGCATCATAGATCGGCTGAAGCCAAGGCCGCATTTTTTCCTCCAACGAACCAGGCAAAAATCCCAGCTGGTCACCCATCGCTACCACTGGACGACTGACCGTAAGCCCATTGAAATCCCTGCTGAACACTCCGTGAAGCCCGGCCGCCATGGCGACTAGGGTCTTTCCTGTTCCAGCCTGGCCGTAACAAGTCACCAACGAAATCTCCGGGTTTAATAAAGCATCAATGAAACACTTCTGTCCGAGATTCAGAGGTCGCAGATTATGCCCGTCTGGAATGCGAATGACCTCGGGAACCATCAAACGAACCAATTTTCCCGAAGCACTGAAGCGCGCCGGGATCGTCTGCTTCTCCCCCGCTTCCAAAAGAACATATTGATTGATATGTAATGCCTTCGTGCGTTCTGGATCCAATTCTATCTCTCCGGAACTGGCAAACCGTTGAAGTTCATTTTGATCCAGGGAGAGCCGAGCCATCTCCCTCTTGGCTGCTTCCTGCGGCTCGACTTTATCATTCAAATAATCCTCGCAAGTGATGCCCACAGCCCTCGCCTTGAGCTGCATATTCAAATCTTTGGTCACCAACACGACCGGCGGATCAACATTCTCCTGAAGGAGTAAGGTGCAGGCGAGAATTCGGTGATCCACCCGGACACGATCAGGAAAAATTCGATGGAATTGCTGCAGCATGGCACTGCTTTTCTCACACAAATCAGGGTCGTAAATCACCAGACGGATGGTTCCCCCGCCATCCGTGCTCACCCCGGAGGTCACCCTTTCGCTACTATCAAATATTGAGAGGAGGGTGCGGTGAATTTTTCGGGCATTGGCTCCCCGCTCGGTTTGCTCATTCTTGAACCGATCCAACTCAGATAAGACATCCGCCGGAATACAAAGATGATTTTCTTGAAAGCGATTTAAGCAACCCGGGTCGTGCAGAAGTACATTGGTGTCGAGAACGTAGTGCTTGCCTGGAGCCTCCGGCTGCCTCAGACCGAATTGCCTAAGCTGGGCCTCGCTGAGTTTGGAGTCACTCCCACTTGCATTTGAAGAATCAGGTGAGGAAGAGATTTTGGGATCGGATGGAGCATCGATCATACTGGTTAGGATTTATTTTGGTGACGGTGGTATAAAAAAAACCGCAATGAAGGCCGTTGTTCCTTCGAAGCAGTTTAGCGGAAAATTTTCATTAACTATTCCTAATTAAACCCCGATGCCCCTTCTGCGCAATTATATTCGACGTGAATCTTTTCCAATTCACTACGGTCAATTTTCCCCAGAGGACCTCTGGGAAGATCATCTAAAAAGGCCCATCCGGATAGGCGCTCCAAGCCCGGCATCTTTCGATTCAATAAGTTTATCTCACAAGGCTCTCCCTGAACGAGCAACCACAACGTGACTCCTCGCCGCTCGCTTCTTTTCTTCAAAATCACCACCCGACATCCAAGCGTATCGCGCCACTTTTTCTCCACCTCATCCAAATCAACCAATTCCCCGAGAATCTTTACCTGTCGATCCGCTCTCCCCAGAATTCGCAGATTTCTCCCTTCCAGCCCAACAAGATCGTTCGTCAAAAACCACCCCTCCTTCTTCGGATCGAAGCACCGGAATTCCCCGTCCTTTTTTTCAATCACCCAACTTAAAAGCCCT
>JAKMEV010000600.1:0-31011 GCA_022425785.1 Akkermansiaceae bacterium
CCTCGACCTCATCTACGTGGGGAACAAGACCGATGTCATCATGATCGAAGGGGCGGCCGACGAGATTCCCGACGCTGAGTTTAAGAAATCTCTCCACTTCGCCCAGGCCGCCGTTGCGCAGATCGTCGAAGCCCAGGAAGAACTCGTTAAAGTCGCTGGCAAGCCCAAGCGTGACTACACCGTCACCGTGGCTAAGGAAGACCTCCTCGAAATCGGATACGCTGTCGCCGGTGACCGTATCGAAGACGCCATCTACGCCGCCTCCAAGGTTGAGCGTGGTAAGAAAGTGGGAGCCCTCCGCGACGAAGTGGAAGCCGCTATCAAGGAGAAGTTTCCTGAGACCACCGAGTTCGAAATCGAGCAGGTCTTTGAATACATTCAGAAGAAAGCCTTCCGTGTTTCCATCATGGAAAAAGGAGTTCGCGCCGACGGACGGAAACTTCGCGACCTCCGCGAACTCTACGGTGAAGTCAGCACCCTGCCTCGTGTGCATGGATCTGCGATCTTCTCCCGTGGTGAGACCCAGGCTCTCGGAATTTGCACCCTCGCACCTGCCGACGAGAAACTCTACGTCGACAACTACGCCGGTGGTGAAGATTCCAAGAACTTCTTCCTCCACTACAACTTCCCACCATTCTCCGTGGGTGAGACCGGTCGCTTTGGCGGGATGAATCGTCGTGAGATTGGTCACGGAGCACTCGCCGAGCGCTCCATCGCGCCCATGCTTCCTTCCACCGAGGACTTCCCATACTCCATGCGGATTTCTTCCGAGGTTATGGAATCCAATGGTTCGACCTCAATGGCGACAGTGTGTGCCGGGACCATGGCTCTTCTTGACGCCGGTGTTCCCATGATCCGCCCTGTTGCGGGTATCTCAACCGGTCTTGTGACCGAGCAGGATGCTGATGGCAACATGACCAAGCACGTTGTCATTCTCGACATCATTGGTTCCGAGGATTTCTACGGCGACATGGACTTCAAACTCTGCGGAACCAGCGAAGGAGTTACCGGATACCAGCTTGACCTCAAGCTTCCCGGAATTCCCCTTGAGATCCTTGAAGAAGGCATCGACCTCGCGATCGTTGGTCGTGGTGATGTCCTCGCCAAGATGGCTGAATCGATCACCGGACCTGCTGAGCTCAGCCCGCATGCTCCTCGTATCGAGACCGTCACGATTCCTCAGGATCGCATTGGCGAGCTCATCGGACCTGGCGGAAAGAACATCAAAGCCATCCAGGCCGAGTCTGGTGCTGAACTGAACATCGAAGACGATGGTACCGTTCACATCTACGCTTCCAAGCAGGAAGGTCTCGAGGCTGCCAAAGCCATGATCGACATGATGTTTGCCGAAGTTGAAATCGGAACGACCTACACTGGTAAGGTCATGAACGTCACCACTTTCGGTGCGTTTATGGAAGTGCTTCCCGGAAAGGATGGACTGGTTCACATCTCCGAGCTTGCTGAAGGCCGTGTCAATCAGGTCGAAGACATCTGTAAGAAAGGTGATGTCATTACCGCCAAGTGCATCGGTATCGATGACAAAGGCCGCGTGAAGATGTCCCGCCGCGCCGCCCTTCGCGAAGGCGGAGGAGAAGAAGCCCCCAAGGCTGACACTCCTTCCGACGACGATGTTCCTCCCTCCGAGGAGGAAGTTGTGACCCTCGGTTAATCGACGTAGCAGTAAAACTTCAAAAGCGCGTCCGGGCAACCGGGCGCGCTTTTTTGCGAACTATGAAATGGTCTTGGCTTGGCTAGGTTATTTAGCGCGCACGAGAGTCACGGAGAATTCCTCGCCGCCCTCTTCGGAGGAGCCGGTGATCTTGATGGTGTCCCCGTCCACCCGGTGGTGCTTGAGCTTCATCGTTCCTCTGTCACCGGTTTCGGAGACGTAAGACAATTCGAGTACGGCGTCTTCTCCGTCCATGCTCCATTGGCCGATGCTGCCTCCGCCTTTATTATTTCCGCCCATCATGAAGACTTCTTCAGTGTCCGGATTGAAGCCCATGAGTGAGACGCTCTCGGTTTCGCCCATCTTGGAATTCACTTCGATGAGCTTGTTTTCGAATTTCCAGGCGTAGGCGACTCTTACCCGCTCGCCTTTGGTTTCAGAATCCACCCAGGTTCCCACAATTCCTCTCCATTTAACGGAATCAAGAGCTTCTCCCAGGTCAGCCCCCTGCGCGGGAGTGGTCAGTCCGGTGACCGCAACAGTTGCGATGCCGATGAGAGTGAGAAAAGAACGACAAAGTTGAGTCATAGTAGATTTCATGGATGATCAAGCTACGGGAAAGCCCTCCTCTGTGAAGGAAAAATTTGAGCGGAAAGTCAGATCGACGGATCTGAGATTTTTCTATGATGGATAAAGGAGCTCTGAATGGGACTACTTGGAATCGAGTGCCCAGGTGATTCCATTGGCGAGAAGGTCGAGGTATTCCTTGGTCTCCATCGTTGAATTGTGATGGCCGAGCGTGGTGCCGAAAACGCGGCCTTTGCCATACTCGTTGACCCAAATACACACCTGGGCTTCTCTGACTTTTCCGTTGTCGCCCTTGGCGAGGACGGTTGCAGTGTCGAGAACCTCGTTGACGTTGTAGAGTTCCCCGTTGGGGGTTTTCCAACCGTCGGGCAGGTCTTTCGTCACGGGGTGCTCGATTGTCTTGGCAACTGTGATTGGAGCCTTCGGGCCATGGTTGCGGGAGCGCACACCGAGGAATTTGACCCAGGTTTTTTCGTCGCCATCCTTGGCTTTCACCTTCCAATGGAACGAATGCATGGTGCAGTGGAGGACGACGGCGGGGATCCCTTTTTCGTGGACCGCGGCCACTGAATCGATAAACGCTTCGTCAGCCTCCTTGGCATGGCATAGGTTGTAAACGACGATGTCGTAGCCCTTGGCCCAGTCTTTCTTACTGAGGTTGACTTTACATTCCTTGGCGCTCTTATCGTGAATAATGGTCCACTCGATGTTGAGCCGCTTGCTGAGCCCTTCGCTGATGATTTTCTTTTGGGTTTTGTAATCGTGATAACCTTCGCCGGTCACCATGAGCGCTTTGATCGTCTTTTTTTCATTCGCTTTATTTTCGCCGGATGAGATGGCGAAGCCAGCCACGGCAATGGCGATGACAAGCGGGAGGAGGCTGCGGAGGTTTTTGAATCGTTTCATGGGAATTGAAGCAATGGGTCTGACTTTGAAGTGACCAAAGGGCAAGGAAGAAAAGTTGAAGCTGGAAATTGTGAAAGGACCACCTCTTATTGTGCGTCCCGATACTACTAACATGCAAAACACTGTCCTAACCCTGCTGCTCACTGCTGTCCTGGCTCCAGTTGCCTCCTCCGCCACAGCCGGCGTTCCTCCTGAACTTGAATCCACCGAATTCTCCAAGTCTGACATTACTCCTTGCCCGGCCTGCCTATGCGCCGCTCCGACCGGGGAGGTTTTTGTCGGTGTCGACTTGCTTGGTTCGCTCGGAAAAGGTCCCGGAAAAGGCCGTATTGTCCGTCTGGTCGATACGGACAATGATGGTGTTGCGGACAAGCACAGCGTGTTTGCGAAAGTCGACAACCCTCGCGGTCTAATTTCTGTCGGCACCAAGCTTTGGGTGCTGCATACGGTCATTCCAGAGAGCACTGGAAAACTCACCGGGATGCATGTGTCATTATTTGAAGACAAGGACTGGGATGGTGTCGCTGATGGACCGGGTAAGATTTTGCTCTCCAATGTCAGCCCGCCAAAGCACAATCAGGATCGCGGCGCCGATCATACTACGAATGGCTTCCGTCTCGGTATCGATGGCTGGATCTACATTGCGGTTGGGGATTTTGGAATCCATGGAGCCAAAGGAACCGACGGCACCGAATTGACGATGCTCGGAGGCGGGGTGGTTCGCTTTCGTCCCGATGGCTCCGAGATGGAGGTCTACACACACGGGCTGCGCAATATTTACGATGTCGCTATTGATCCGCTCATGAACATCTACACTCGCGGAAACACCAATGATGGCGGGGGATGGAATGTGCGCTTTATTCACCACATTCAAACGGGTGAATACGGCTATCCGATTTTGTTTAAGAATTTCACCGATGAAATTATCCCGGCGCTCGTTGATGTCGGCGGTGGTTCGGGAACCGGAGCGATGTTCCTTCAGGAAGAAGGGTGGCCGGAGAAGTTCACTAACGTTGCGGTCATGTGCGATTGGGGGCGAAGTCAGGCCGTGATTCATCGCCTCACTCCCGATGGGCCGAGTTTCACCCAAGAGCCCGAGACTTTCATCAAGTTACAACAAATCACCGACGTCGACACCGACGCCTCCGGACGACTTTATGCCGGCGCTTGGGCCGGTGCGGGCTACAAGGGGAATCCAGGAAAGGGCTGGGTCTCGCGTATTGTCCCCAAGAATTGGGAATACAAGCCCTTTGCGAATCCGGCGACACTCAAGGATAGTGCTTTGGTTTCCTTATTGCGAAGCCGCAGTGCCACCGCGCGCCTTGCCGCGTCACAGGAGTTGATCGACCGACCTGCCGCAGCCAAAGCGGTCGCTTCCCTGGCCGTTGATAAAACCGCACCCACCGACTCCCGTGTCGCCGCGATTTTCACCTACAAGCAGATGGCCGGGGAGAAAGCAGTTCCCGGGCTGAGCAAGCTGGCTAAAGATGACCCCACCGTGCGGGAGTGGGCGATCCGTGCTCTCGCAGATCGAAAGACCCAGCTTGGCGGCCTTACCAAAGACCTCTTCATCACGGCACTCCGAGACAAGAATCCGCGTGTTCAGGTCGCCGCCGCCGTGGCGCTTGGCCGGCTCGGTGACAAGTCTGCTGCTGCCGACCTGTTTGCGATTGCCAAATTACCCGGAGTGGAAAAAGAAGAAGCGGTTGCCGCACCCAAACTTCCCGCTTTCCAATCCAAGGCGGTCAAGGGACATAGGACTCATAAGGTTGACGTTGATGTCAGCAAATGGAAGAAGCTCTATCTCGTCGTTAATGACGGAGGAGATGGCGACGGCGAAGATCACGGAGCTTGGTTTAACCCGGTATTCGTCAGTGCCGACGGCCGAAAAGTCAAACTTTCCTCGCGTAAATGGAAGACCGCCAAAAGCGGGTGGGGCAAAATTGGATTCGGAATTAGTGCCACCGGCAAACCTTTGAAGTCGGGAGACGGCAAGGCGCAGCCGGATGGCCTGGGGACTCACGCAAATTCGACCATCGTCTTCGATGTGCCGAAGGGTGCTGTCAGGTTTCAGGCGCAGGCAGGACTTGCCAATACTTCCAAGGGTAAGGGCAAGATTCAGTTTGCAGTTTCTGATTCGATGCCCTCGTTTGCTGGCGCGAGCAATTCGAAAGAGGGGCCACACGCTACGCCAAATTCACCAATCATCCTACCCCACGTTGCGGTCAAGGCCTTGGTCGATCTGGAGGCGATCGAGGCCTGTCTCGATGCCGTCGGCAGCGTCAATAGCCGTTCCGCGCTCTGGGCCTTGCGCAAGATTCACGATACCAAAGTGGTGGATGGTCTGATTGCAAAATACAGCACGTCTTCGGAGGAGAGTCTCAAGGCTGACATTATCGCGACTCTTATTCGCATCTATCAGATCGAGGCGCCCTACGACGGCTCATGGTGGTGGAGCACCCGCCCGGATACCCGCGGGCCCTATTACAAGCCGATCAAATGGGAAGGTTCGAAGAAGATTGGAGACTTCGTGAAGGCTCAGTGGAGCGCTGGTGAACACCGCGATATCATTGTGGCCTACAATGCCAAAACTCGATCCGCAATCAAAGGTGTCGACGTGGCCTCGATCGCCAGCGCTCCCGTCAAGCCAGTTGGCCCCAAGGTGGATCTGTCAGCCATCGCGCGAGCCAAAGGCCAGGTCGGGAAGATGTCGATCGAAGACGTGATGCTCGCCCTTGACAATGTGAAAGGGAAGGTCAAGCGGGGAGAAGAGCTCTTCACCCAGCAAGGATGTATCGCGTGCCATACTACTGATGCGAAGCAACCCGCCAAGGGACCCTTCATGGGACAGGTCGGCGCGGTGTTGACCCGCGAGCAGATCGCCGAATCGATTCTTAAACCGAACGCCTCCATCTCGCAGGGCTTCGCTACCGTTTCGGTCGAAACCAAGGATGGCAAGGCGCTGGTCGGATTCATTACCGCGCAGACAGCCGACAAGGTCGAGATGCGCGATATCGCCGGGCAAGTCCACACCGTCAAGGTCGCCAATATCAAAAGCAAACATGAGCTGGAGACCTCGATGATGCCGGCTGGTCTGGCCAATTCGCTGAGTATGGAGGACTTCGCTTCCTTGATCGCTTATTTAGCGAGTCAGAAGAAATAATCTGAGATGAGACCAGGAGAGAAGAGGAAACTGCTGGCTCGCCATGGGCTCAGAGGCAGGATAGCTTGTCCGTTTCCAGCCTTTCATGTTTCTCAAACTTTTTCATTCATGGTGCCTGCTTTCTGCCACGCAACTACTCACCCCTTTTGCCGATGCGGCAACGCCGGTTCATGAGTTCGACGCCTCGAGCCCGAGTAATGTTCTCTCGGGTTCAACGCTTACTCAGTGGACCGACATTGGCCCCGGCCATAATTACAGCGGCGGGCTCTTTAATATCGACCTGAATTTCGCCAGCGGGATCACCTTGACGCCGGGCTTTTCGTCCTCCGGGACCAACTTCACTGCTTCGTTTCAATCGACGGGTGCAAACAGTTCAGGGGTCACCCCAAATGGTGGCCCGCAAAGTGGTTCGATTGGGAGTGGACTCACTGACGGAAGTGTCGAGATCTGGTTTCGCACAGACCTAACCGACACCAGTCGGCCCAGCCACCAGGTGCTCTGGGAATCGGGCGCGGGAACCAATGGCTTCACCGTTGCGTTGCACACCAACGGAATTTTTGATGCGGAACTGCGTATTCTGAAAGCCTGGAGCAATGTCAAAATCGTGGATCTCATCGTGCCCTTGGCGGGTTTTGAATCGAGCGAATTCATCCAGGTTGTTGTCACCTTCGATGGGGATTCAGCGATCGACAATAACGATACGGTTAAAGTTTATGCCAAAGACGTGGTCGGAAACGCGGCCTTTGGAGAATCGACAGGAAAGGAATTTTCCTCGCTCGCTGGCTCGGATGATACTTGTGTTTTCAGCGCCTGCGGGACTACCAATATTGGCTCTTTCGGTTCCTCGGGGGGTAATCCGGGAAACGCTGTGACTCTTTCCGGATTCAAGGGGGAAATCGCTTTGATTCGAATTTACAACACGCCGATCTTACTGCCCGATATCGAGCTTTCCTATAATGCCATCGCCGACCTTGGTGACGATGACAACGACGGCATGACCAACTTCTGGGAAGGAGTGTATGGCTTTGATAAAGACGATCCGGGCGACGCTTTTCTCGATGCCGATTCAGACGGGCTGAATAACCTTGGTGAATTTAATGCCGGCACCGACCCATATGATAGCGACAGCGATAACGACACCTTGATCGACGGAACCGAGGTGACCATCGGTTCGAATCCGTTGAACGGCGACAGTGATGGCGATGGCTTGGGCGATGCCGCTGAGATTGCGGCCAACCCTTATGTCACCAATCCAAGTTTGGCCGATACGGATGGTGATGGCCTCGATGATTCGGTTGAATTAATGATTGGGACCGATCCGACCGACCAGAACAGTATTGGCACCAATCTCGTTATCACCGAGTTTATGGCGTCGAACGGATTCAGCCTCGATGACGAGGACGGTGACTCGAGCGACTGGATTGAAATTCTCAATCCGACGGGATCAGCCATCGATCTCTCCGGGATGGCCCTCACCGACGATGCGTCCCAGCCGCAAAAGTGGACGTTTCCTGCGGGCGTCACTTTGTCTGCGGGCGAGTTCCTGGTCGTGTTTGCCTCCAGTAAGAACCGCGCCCTTGCGGGTGCGGAGCTGCACACGAACTTTAGCCTTTCTTCTTCGGGGGAATACCTCGCGTTGATTGATAGTGATGGCTCGAGCATCCTGACCGAATTTGCACCGACATATCCTGCCCAAAACAGCGATGTCAGTTTTGGCTTCGAGGGACTTTATCTGCCGACCCCCTCGCCTGGCGCGGTGAATGTCGGCTCCGGGGTTTTCGGTTTTGTTTCCGACACCATGTTCTCTGTTGATCGCGGTTACTTCGATGCGCCGTTTATGGTCGATATCAGCACCGCGACTCCCGGAGCGACCATTGTTTATACCACGGACAGCACCGCGCCGACTTTGACCAATGGCACGCAATCCGCCAATTCGACAGCGAGTGTCTTGATCGATAAAACCACCGTGCTTCGGGCGGCCGCGTTCAAAACCGGGCTCGCGCAAACGAACACTGATACGCACACTTACCTCTTCCTCGACGATGTCGTGACGCAATCGGACGATCCGAATGACTATGAGTATCCGAATTGGAATAACCTCGCCGTCAATCGCACTGCCGACTACGGTATGGACACAAATATCGTGGGAGGACAGTTTACCTTGGAGGAGGTGAAAACATCACTCGCAAGTTTGCCGGTGATATCGATGTCGACCGATGCTGACTTCTTGTTCGATCGCGAGAACGGAAATTATGCCAACAGCAAATTAGGCGGACAGGAATGGGAGCGCGAAGTCTCGCTCGAGTTCTTCGGATTTGATCATGGGATATCGACTCAAACGAATGCCGGGTTGCGACTCGCGGGAAATGCCTCGCGTTCGGAGAATCGGCACAAGCACAATATGCGGGTGGCCTTTCGTCGTCAGTATGGCGCGGGGACGCTTGAGTTTCCGCTCTTCCCCGGCGACGATGTCACGACCTTCAATAGCATTCAGTTGCGGGCTGGGAATGGTGATTCGTGGGTCAATCCCGGCACCCGGGAGCGTGCCACCTACTTGCGCGACCAATGGCATCGTGACGCTCAGATCGCGATGGGGCAGCATTCGCAGTCGCAGATTTTCACGCACCTGTATGTCAACGGTTGGTATTGGGGCGTGTTCCATATCTTCGAACGAATCGAGGATAATTTTATGGAAGAGCACTTCGGCGGGGTGGCGGAAGACTACGACGTTCGCGATCATGTCAGCGCCTTCGACGGGTCGGTGGACAGCTGGAATGATATCGCCGCCATCGTCGATGACCCCGCAACGATGGCTGATGCGCAAAACTACGCCGATGTGCAGCAGTCATTGGATCTGGTGCATCTCGTCGACTACCTGCTGATTCACTTTTATTCCAACTCCGACGATTGGGATCAGAACAACTTTCGAGCGGGATTCAACCGCAACGATCCGAACTCAACTTACGAATTTTTCGCTTGGGACCAGGAGCGCACTTTGTTGAACAGTCTCGCTACGGGGAATGTCAATGGAGCGATAGCTATCGATAAGGATACCAATAACAGCAGCAAGAAAGGCATGACGCATTTTCATCAACAGCTGCGTGGCAATCCTGAGTATCGTCTTCTTTTTGCCGACCGCGTTCACAAGTGGTGCTTCAACGATGGTGTGCTCACTTCAGTTGGAACAAACGCTCTGTGGGACATGCGGGCTGCTGAAGTCCGTCCTGCCATGCTTGCCGAGTCTGCGCGCTGGGGCGATTTGCATGGGACGCCGGCCAAAACACCTACCGACTGGGAGTCCCGTGTCGCTTTGGAAAAGAGTGGCTGGTTTGACATTCGCACGCCGATCTTCGTGAGTCTTCTTCAGGACCGGAACCTCTACCCGCAAACCGTTGCTCCTACTTTGACTATCAATGCGAGCCCTCAGCATGGTGGTCTCGCGGCATCGGGCTCAGCTCTGGGAATGACCGCCCCGACAGGAACGATTTACTATACCCTCGATGGTAGCGATCCCCGGCAGGCCGTTACCGGTAATGCCGTCGGCACGGTTTACTCTACTTCGGTGGTGCTTACGGAATCAGTGGTCGTGAAAGCCCGCGCATTGGACAATGGCGAATGGTCCGCTCTTTCGGAAGCGCAATATCTCGTCGGGACGCCCGCTGCCGCCGGTGATCTTGTCGTATCGGAACTCATGTATCATCCGGCAGGCGATGGCTTGGCAGAATACGTCGAGTTGCTCAATATCTCAGCTGGCAGCGTGGACCTTACTGATGTGAAATTCGATGCGGGGGTGAGCTTTTCTTTTCCCGTTAACACCACGCTCGCGGCGGGAGAGCGGCTTCTCATTGTGCGCGATCAGACTGCTTTCGAAACAGCGCATGGCGTGGGTTTACCTATCGTCGGTATCTTCGCGGACAGCAGTGTTTTATCTGATGGTGGTGAGGGGATCACTTTGCTCGACTACCAGGGGGCACCCATTATTGCTTTCGAATACAACGACGCCGGGGCCTGGCCGCGGGGTGCCGATGGGCTGGGCTATAGTCTTGTTCTGATCAATCCCGACACGAATCCGAATCATGACGACCCAACGAGTTGGCGCAGCAGCACTTCTGTCGGAGGGAGCCCCAACAGCTCTGATAACATGAACTATGCGGCATGGGCGGTCACCAATGCTATCGTGGATCCCCAGTCAGATGATGACAGGGATGGCTTGGCCGCCCTGATCGAATACCTTGTCGGAAGTGATCCGGCGGCGTTCTCCTCAAACCCGATTGTGCTGCCGGTTTTCACGCCCGGAGATTTGATGACGGTGCAAATTTCCCGTGCCGTTGGTTCTGATGATGTCGATGTCACCATTGAGCACAGTACCGATCTTTTGAACTGGTCTTCGTTTCCCGGAGGGGTCGAACTCATTCGCAACGACCGTCTTGCTCCGGGAGAAGAGATGTTGACCTTCCGAAGCTTTGATCCTGTCCCCTCCGGGGCTCAGCAGTTCATTCGCGTCGGGATATCGTTGCCTTAATCCAGATCGATAATCACCGGGAGGTGGTCTGAAAGCTTCCAGGTGATGTCGTTGGCGATCACTTCGGCTCGCGTCACCCGCTTTGCCAAAGTCGGGCTCGCAAAGACATAGTCGAGTCGTCGTGCGCTGCCATGGTCGCCGGATTTTTCGATCTTGGTCGGGAAGCTTCCGGTAAATTTGTAATCCTTGCCGCGCTTTGAATGTTCGAGGTCGATCAAGCCAGCGTCGGTGAATTTTGCGATCACCGAGTAGTCGATTTTTCCGCCGCGCAGGTTTTTCTCTTTGCCATTTCCATCTCGCTTGCTGAAGAAGGATTCCAGCGTGCCATGTGCGTAGTATTTACGGTCGGCGGTTGAAAAAGTATTAAAGTCGCCAACCAGCATCACTTTGGAATCCTTTGGGAGAGACGCGATATCAGCGAGGATGAGATCGGCCTCACGGCCGCGGGTTTTCCAATTGCTGGGGTGGAGATGGATGACATAAAAGTAGATGCCCTTAATACGGGCGCGCAGTTGTCCGTGGTGAAAGCCTTCGCGGAAACGCTGCACATCCTCAATGGGAAAGCGTGAGCTGATCCCGGTCGGGAATCCGTTCTCTTTCAAGATGGCAGAATGCTGGTGTCCCCAGGTTGCGGCATCAGCTTTCAACTTATCGGCGGTGTAGCCATTCAACTCCTGCAGAGAAACGACGTCGGGCTTTTGATTTTCCATCCACTCGAGGTAAGCAGCTTTCCGATCCGGGACTTTGGTGAAGCCATACCAGACATTGTAGGAGACGACGCGAAGTTTGTCTTCCGCCTGCGCGTGGCCAACGAACAAGAGACATCCTAGAATTGAACAAAGTATTTTGGACATGGACTTTAGTGGTTACTTTTTACCGAGGCAATAGAGTTTTTCGACTCGTTGGTCGTTTTCGTCTTCGACAACGCGGCAGTAAATGTGACCGCCGCAGATCGTTGGAGTGGCGAAGGCTTGTTCGCCGAGCTGGTTTTTGGCGATGAGCTTCAACTCCATCGGGTCGGCTTTGAATACGAAATACTGGCCGTTCTCGTTGATGGCGTGAATGTCTTCGCCCACCAGAACTGGTGAAGCGCTGAAAGCTCCACCCAGTTTGGATTTCCACATCTTTTCGCCGGTCGCGGACTTCCAGCACATCGCAATACCAGCATCCATCACGGCGTAGAGATAGCCGTCCTTCACGAGCATGGAGGGCACGTAGACGCGGCTGATGTTTTTCCAGACGACCTCGCCGGAGCCGTCGGCCTTGACCGCTGAGATGTGGTTCTTGGGATAACCCCCGCTGGTGAAGACGTGTTCTCCATCGGTGACGATGGAGGAAACACATTCCGTGGTCGCTCCTTTAAACTCCCAGAGCTTCTTTCCGTCGTTCGGGTTGAGGCTGGTGACGAGATCACATCCCATCAGGATTAACTGATCGCGTCCTCCGATCTTGTAAATGACGGGGGAGACATAGTTCGGTTTCTTGGGGCGATCGACCTTCCAGATGATCTTACCGGTTTCCCGGTTTAGTCCGCAAATTGCGCCGCCGGTTTTGTTGTCGGCGGAGACGATGAGGAGGTTCTTGTAGACGGCGGGCGAGGATCCGAATCCCTGGTGCACGACGTATTTCGTCACTTCTGTCTGCCACAGGATTTTCCCTTCGAGGTTCAGGGCGGTTGTGTGGACTGCGCCGTCGTTCATGAAATTGATGAAGACGCGCTCACCGTCACATGCCGGGGTGGAGGAGGCGTGGGTTGCCTTATTATTAATCTTCTTCGGGAAATTCCCTTTATGAATCTCTTTGGCCCAAACTTGTTTTCCAGTCCTGCGGTTGTAGCAGAGTAGGGATTGGGTTTTCGCCTTCTCGTCGGCAGTGGCGAGAAAGATCTGTTCTCCCACCACGATGGGGGAACCGTGGCCCTTACCGGGAATGGTGGCAACCCAGCGGACGTTTTCGGATTTGCTAAACTTCAGTGGGAGATCCTGATCGGGATGGGTGTGGCCGGTGTGATCAGTCCCCCGCCAGGTCGGCCAGTCGGCGGGATTGGCAGAGAGGGAGGCTGGCAGCGCCAGCAAGACCACAAGTGGAAGAAGGGGGGAATGAAGCGTCATAGAGTAAATTGATGAAGGGAAACCACCTCATTAGTCCGTCGTGAATGGTGAGGCGGGGAGACCTTCCTTATTGTAGAGGTTAATCCCGACGGGATTTGACTCGTAGCCGAAGCGGACGTGCTGGGGAGATTTCACCTCGTCATTCCAGACCACGATGGTCTTACCGTCGATCTTGGCCTTGGCCCAGTGCCACTTTCCGGACTTGTCTTGAATGGAAAAGCGGGCGAGTTCGGTGCCTTTCGTTTCCTTGACGGGATCGAGACCAACCTTCTCGCCGGTGATGAGTCCGGAGCCGACGTGGTCAAAGGAGATCCGAATTTTCGAGCCTTCCCTCTTCATTCCCGTGTAGAGTGGTCCGGAGTAAACCACGTCTTTTTTGTAGTCCTTCGCAAAGGCCCAGAGAGCGAGTCGCTTGCCGACGTCCTGCTTGTTCTTGGGGTGAATGTCCCTGGCGTTTCCAATGTCGATCGTGACGGCCATGCCGGTGTTGGGAAGTCGCAGGGCGCGGCGTTGTCCTTCCCGGACCGGACCCCAACCACCACCTTCGGGTTTGTCTTCCGGGTTGCGGAAGTTGGCCAGCTGAACCCAGTAGAAGGAAAGATCGTCATTCTCAAAAACGGAGCGCCAGCCTTTGACAAGGCCTTCCTTAAGATAGTCGTAGCGTAAACCATCGCCGGCGTTTGATTCTCCCTGATACCAGATCGCACCGCGCACGCTGAGTGGAGTGAGGGCATGGACCATTCCATTGTAGATTTGCACCGCGCCGCCCTTTGGCTTGGGGACCTTGCCGCCTGCTTTGCGGGCCTTCGCTACGGACTCGAGGTTCTCGACGTAGTCCTTCAAGTTCGGAACTGCCTTGAAGCCAACCGGCGGAGTCCAGGGCTCGATGCGGGTGCCGCCCCAGTTCGTGCCGACCAGTCCGATGGGAACTTTGAGCTCTTTCTGAAGTTCACGGCCGAAGTAGTATCCCACGGCGGAGAAGCCTGCGATGGTCTTGGGCGAACAGATCTGCCATTGGCCGCGCGGATCGTTTTGTGGGTCGGGTTTGGCGACGTGGCCCGGGACGTTGAAGAGGCGAATCTGCGGGTGGTTTGCTGCTGCGATTTCCTCTTTCGGGTTGTGGGAACCTTTTACGCTCCACTCCATGTTCGACTGACCGGAGCAGATCCAGACTTCGCCGAGGAGGATGTCTTGAAGTTTGATGGTATTTTTGCCCTTCACCGTCATAGTGTGAGCTTTGCCATCCGCGGAAAGGGCCGGGAGGTCAACGCGCCAGGTGCCGTCCTTGCTTGTCGTCGTTTTGATACTCTTGCCGCCGAGGGAGACGGTGACGCCTTCTCCCGAATCGCCGGTTCCCCATATCCGAATGGGTGAGCCTTGTTGCAGAACCATGTGGTTTCCGAAAACTTTTGATACCGTAATGTCGGCAAAAGTGGATGAAACGGGGAAAAGCGAAGCCGCGAAGAGCACGGCAGAGGAGAGGTGGTGTCTTTGGATCATGAGATAGTTTGAGGGTTGCGCCCTGGCCGAATTGTGGCGGAAGGGCAGAATAGAGTAATCATTGAGGCTGTGCGCTCTTTCACTTCACATTTGGAATTTTGCCGCCGAGGAAGGGCAAACATGAACTGGTTTCGCTTTACAACAGCCGGATGACAAGCAACCTGCTGATAGTCTCTGCAATCTGCCATTGCCAATGATTCAGTTTTCGATTCGCGCCGCCCTAATTGTAGCCACTATCTTTAGTACTGCCCGGCTCGCGAGTGCGCAGGCGGTCATCTCTGAGTTTCTCGCCGATAACCGCTCGGGATTGACGGATAGCGATGGAGATGAGTCCGATTGGATCGAGATTCGAAACGACTCAGGCGCGGTTCTCAATCTTGACGGCTGGAGTCTCACCGATCTGCCTGATGATCTGTCTCGTTGGGTTTTCCCATCAATCACGGTGCCGGCTGGTGGGTATCTCGTGGTCTTTGCTTCAGGCAAAGATCGCCGGGTTCCGGCCTCCGAGTTGCACACTAATTTCGGACTCAACAACAATGGCGAGTATCTCGCCCTCGTTGACCCGCTTGGGGTCATCACCAGTGAGTATACCTTTCCCGCCCAACGGGAGGACATTGCTTATGGTGAGTCGGGAAATATTCAGGAGCTGGTTGCCGTTCCGGAGGGAGCTTCATGTCGTTGGCGAGTGCCAACCGGGGCCATCAGCGGTTGGCAGGCACGCTTGTTCAACGACAGCCCCTGGTCTGGTGGTACAACGGGGCTTGGTTATGATACCGGTGACGACTACGACGCTCTTATTTCAACGAATGTGCAAGCGTTGATGTTCAATAGAAATGGTTCGGGCTACGTTCGCATTCCCTTCGATCTGGATGACGCCAGCGCAGTCAACGGATTGCGGCTGAACGTTCGCTATGACGATGGCTTCGTGGCATACATCAATGGGGTGCAGGCTGCCGCAAGCAGCAATGTCGATTTCCCAGTCCAATGGAACTCTCAAGCCAACACTCAGCATCCCGATGCGGATGCCCTAAACCCCGAACCATTCGATGCTGCCTCCGCGATCCCTTCTTTGGTCGATGGTGAAAACGTATTGGCCATTCAGTTTCTCAATGCCACCCTCGGTAGTAGTGACCTCCTCCTGATGCCTGAGTTGGTCGTGACTTTTCCAGACCCGGCTGTGGACGGTGTTGGTGGTTTTCTCCTCACGCCCACTCCCGGTTCAGGAAATGACAACGCGGTGGCCGGTTTTGTTGAGGAAACGAGCTTCTCGGTAATGCGCGGCTTCTACTCAAGCGCGCAGAGCGTTACTCTCGCAACTCCCACCGGTGATGCGAACATCCGCTATACTACTGATGGGAGCGTCCCATCGGAAACCACCGGAACTCTTTACGCCGGGCCGGTGTCGATCCCGACAACTACCATTCTTCGCACAATCGCATACAAGGAGGGATTAGAGTCCTCCAAAATTGGCACCCAGACCTATCTCTTCCCCATCGAGGTCAAAGGGCAATCCGATATGGACTCGATGATTACCACGAGGGCTCCGTATGCAGCTACCATCGAGGATGATCTGTCGAACAATTTTCCCATTCTCTCGCTCGTCGTGGATGATGACGACTTCTTCGGGCCGAGTGGCATCTACGAAAATCCGGAATTGTCGGGACGCGAAGCCGAGGTTCCGCTTTCGATTGAGTTTTTCAATCCATCCGATCCTACCGATCAGTTTCAAGTCGATGCCGGTGTGCGCATTCATGGGGGCAACGCCCGGTCGCATCCCAAAAAACCGATGCGTCTCTATTTCCGGGGCGAGTATTGCGAAACCCGGTTGGAACATCCTCTTTTCGACGGCAGCCCGGTTGAGTCTTTCGACCAGCTTATTCTTCGCGGAGGAGGGCACGATAGCTGGTCTCTTGCCGCTTCCTTCGGACGGGAGAGCACCGATATCCCGCCACACGGGCTCATCATGCGTGATCAATTTTTGCGCAAGACCGAAACCGAGATGGGATTGCTTTCCCCCCGGGGCCGTTATGTGCATACCTACATCAATGGCCGCTATTGGGGGATCTACGACATCCACGAACGCGCCAACGCCGCCTACTTCGAATCCCATCTCGGGGGCAGCGAGGAAGACTATGATGTTCTCCATCATCGTGAAACTTCACTCGAGGAATACGTGGTCGTCGATGGTAGCAACACGGCGTGGGAAACCGCGCGCGGAATTGCGGCAACCGGAATAAACACCCCCGACCAGTATGCCGCTATCCAGGAATACATTGATGTCGATAATCTCATCGACCACTGCATCGTTCGGATGTGGTCGGGTGACTACGATTGGTGCGGTCCTATCTCCCGCCCCACTGGAGATGTGACTATTTTCAGCGGGAAAAATTGGTATAGCGGCCGTCGTAGCCGCGGCGCAGATGGGAAATTTCACTTCTTCTGCTGGGATGCCGAGATGTCGATGGGGAACCATCTGATGTTTAACCTTTTCTTGCCCGAAACGCCCCTACAAAGGGTCACCGACTTCGATCTTACTGGTGCCAATGACCCGGGAACGCCCGTGCAGTTTTATGATGCTCTTCGCACTTTCCCTGAGTTTCAGCAACGGTTCGGAGATCGCCTGCAGAAGCACTTTTTCAACGACGGAGCCATGTCGACAGTCAGCAATAGTGAACGTTGGGACGGGATGACGCAGGAATTGCGAAGCCCGATAGTTGCTGAGTCCGCCCGCTGGGGAGACGAGGGGACTACAAGTGCTCCGTTCAACCGCAACTCGACCTGGCTCGGAGAGGTCAACTGGATCCGCAATACCTTCATCGCCACCCGCAACGAGACCGTTCTCGATCAGTTCCGAAATCGTAACCTCTATCCCGACATTGATGCGCCGGTCTTGTCCCAACATGGAGGCAGTGTCCCTTCCGGCTTCACTCTCTCGATGAGTGAGACGGACAACGATATTTACTATACCACCGACGGGAGCGAGCCCCTGACCGAACTCGAGTCCGAGTCCGTGGAATTACTGGGTGAGACTGTTCCAGCCTGGGCACTTGTTCCTTCGACCGAAAACTTCGGATTCACGCTGTCGGTCGCGCAGTGGACCCGGGCCAGCAACCCACCAAACATCGCCTCTTGGTTGACCGGGCAAACCGGTATCGGCTACGAGACAAGCGGTGTGAATTACCAGCCTCTCATCAATCTTGATGTCACTGAGGCATCCGGGGCTAATGCCAGTGTTTATGTTCGCATTCCTTTTGAGATCGAAGCCGGCACCGATCTTGACTCCATTAACCAGCTCACTCTCTCGATGAAATACGACGATGGTTTCGTCGCTTATTTGAATGGGAATCGGGTTGCTTCATCCAATGATCCCGTCGACTTGGTCTGGAATTCAGGCGCTGTCGGGAATCGTTCTGATGCCCAGGCGGAAGTATATCAGAACTTCGATATCTCGGTCTTCCGCACCTCTCTCCTTGCCGGGAGAAACATGCTCGCAATCCATGCGATCAATGATTCATCGACCAGCAGCGATCTTCTCTGCAGCCCACTTCTGAGTGCATCGGTGATTACCGCAGGGGGCGGTCCCACCCCGACGGCCATGCTTTACACTGGCGAGATCACCCTCGATGCGACCGCGCGCATCCGGGCTCGTGCACAGTCACCTGGAGGCTCTCTCTCGGCCCTCACCGAAGCAACTTTCCTTGTGGGCACCCTGGCTTCGCCATCGAATCTCGCCATCAGCGAGATTAACTACCGTCCGCTGCCTCCGTCAACTCCAGCGGAGCTTGCTGCCGCAAACAGTCGTACCGACTTTGAGTTTATCGAGCTCATGAACATCGGCGCCGAGGCGATCGACCTTACCCAGATCAGCTTCTCACAGGGTGTCGAATTTGATTTCTCGATTGGGACGCCGCTAACTCTGCTTCAGCCGGGGGAGTTTGCGCTCATTGTTGAAGACCGCGACGCTTTTGAAGCTCGTTACGGAAGCGAAGCCGCCGCACGGATTGCGGGTGAATTTGGTAGCGACTCAAAACTCAGTAACAACGGCGAAACGATCACTCTCCTTGGCTCGGCGGGCAACATCATCCGCAGTTTCGCCTACTCCGATAGCGCCCCTTGGCCGACTGCGGCTGATGGTGAAGGGTTCACGCTCCAACTGATTGCTCCGAATGCAAGCCCCGACCATGCCCTGCCCGAGAGTTGGCAGGCGAGTCCCGAACTCGGCGGAACTCCGGCCGGATTCACTATTCCAACCGGGGATTACGACTCGTGGGCGGCGACCGCATTTGCCGCGCTTCCGGGAGCCGACACTAACCCCGGTGCCGATCCCGATGGGGATGGCTGGGCGAATCTCGTCGAATATGCTCTCGCTTCTTCTCCTGCTGATTCTTCTTCCTTCCCTGAGATCGAGGTGTTCATCACTGATGTCGCTGGCGTCGATTATGTCGCGATTCGTTACGCGGTAAATCCGCTTGCTGGCGACGTGACGCTCACTCCTCAGACTTCAGTCGACCTCCTTAATTGGAACGCCGACACCGTCGAGCTGGATCCCCCGGCGGGGAATGTCCACACCCGGCGTGCCACCGCCACGCTGGACAGTTCGCCCCGTCGTAAATTGCGGATCTCGGTCGCCCTTGACTAGCCCCCTATCGAACCGAGATCTTTTTCCAATCGTCACTCAGTTTTACTTTCGAGGCTTTCTTTGCTTTGGCATCCAGTTCTTCCAGGGTAAAGCGGACGCCCATGATGTAGGGTGCCTCGCCTTGAGTCCAGTGACCGTAGGTCACGGTGACGAAGGTGCCGTCGGGAAGAATTTCGACGCCGGGGTAGGTTGTGTCGTGGCCCTTTTTATTGTCCATGATGCGGACGACGTATTGGCCGGGAGTGCCTTTTTCGAGATCGCCCCAGGTTCCGACCCAACCGGACCAGTCGCCGGCGTTTGGCATGGGGCCGGTCACTTCCCCGGATCCCATCACCTTGTTGCCGGGGGAAATGCCGCGGAAGGAAATGAAGAGCCGCCCATCGGGTCCGTATTTTCCGGTGTGCCGGTCGCCGGTAAGCGAGATCGGCAGCTCGCGGGGTTCGCTCCAGGTTTCGCCTTCATCGTCAGAAAAGATGATGTGCGAATTCTTCTTGCGGGAGTTTTCCCGAAGCAAGACAGCGAGGCGCTTGCCGTCAGGTGAACGGATGATCCCCGGTTCGCAGAGATGAACGTCCGAAGATTTTTGAATGACCTTTGGGTCCGACCAAGTCAGGCCGCCGTCGGTTGAGTTTGTTTGAAGAAGTTTAAAGACGACAGGCTTCTCGCGTTTGCCATTGGGTTTCAGGAAGCGGCCGTCGTCATGGAAGAGGCAGAAGTAGTGTCCGGGTTTCTCTTTTACCTCCATGTGACAACCCATCGCGACGATTCCACCAAAATTGCCGATTGGTTTTAGCTCGGACCAGGATGCGCCTTCGTTTTCGGAAACCGACATGCGAATCGGATGCAGGCCTGAGAACATGATGATGCGTTTTTTGCCAGCGGCATCTGTCACCTGATGAAGGGTGGGGACTTCCTTCGAACTCATCCATGATTTTGGAGTCGGGAGACGCTTCGACCAAGTGAGTCCGCCATCGGTGGAGCGCTTGTAAACGATTCCACCACGCCCATGACCTTTCGGGAAAACGGTCAGGATGGTCTTGCCGTCATCGAGAAGGCAGGTCGTTGGATGTCCAAGATATTGTCCGGATTCCTGATCGACCAAAACCTGTCGGTAGTAGTCGTCGGCCAGATCAACGAAAGGGATTTCGTGAGCCCCGGCGGGTGAGGTCACTACCAGTGCGGTAAAGATCGACGTGAAGAATCGCATATTGTGATTTTTGAACCATCAGGAAGAAAAGACAAGAGTTTCGGAGCCCCGGAGCGATTGGATTGAGCCCTGAGGGTTTTTAGGGGCCAAGGAGGTTTTTTGATAAAGTTTTTCGATTGTTATGAAACCACGAAATGAGTGTCCTCCCCCTTGTTTTGGGAAACCGGCGGAGGAGCGGACAAAGTTCTCTGATTGTTTAGAAAACTTCGATCACATTGGACTCTTGGAATGAGAGGTCCTTGCTAAGCTAATATATCGTGGAGGATGTGGCCGTGGACATCGGTGAGGCGCATGTCTCTTGAGGAGAAGCGGAAGGTGCTCTTGGTGTGGTCGATACCGAGGAGGTGGAGCATGGTGGCGTGGAGATCGTGGATCTCGACTTTGTTTTCGATGGCCTTGTAGCCCCAGTCGTCGGTTGCTCCGTAGCTAATCCCCGGCTTGACGCCGCCACCGGCCATCCAGGTGGTGAAGCCGAAGGGGTTGTGGTCGCGCCCGTTTCCGCCCTGGGCGAAGGGGGTGCGTCCGAATTCGCCGGTCCAGACGACGAGCGTTTCGTCGAGAAGGCCGAGTTTTTTCAGATCGGTGATGAGGGCGGCGATAGGTTGGTCGACGGTTTTGCAGTTTTTACCGTGACCGTCGACGAGATTGTTGTGTTGGTCCCAGCGATCACCATTGCCGCCGGGGCAGGTGAGCTCAATGAAGCGGACGCCGCGCTCCACAAGGCGTCGGGCGAGGAGACATTGGCGGCCGAAAGTTTTGGTCTGATTGAAATCGGACTCCAGACCGTACATTTTTTTCACGGTGTCGGACTCGCCTTTGAGGTCGAGAAGCTCGGGGACCGCGGCCTGCATCCGGAAGGCGGTTTCGTAGTTGAGAATGGCAGATTCGATTTGCTCTTCGCCGGCGAACCGGGACTTCGCGGCCAGGTCGAGATCTCTCATGAGCCTCAGTTTGCGTTTTTGAAGTTCGGTATTCGCCTCGGCCGGTTTGATATTGGCCACGGGGGTATTCCCGGAGTTGAAGACCGAGCCTTGGTAAGCAGCGGGAAGGTATCCGGAATTAAAATTATCGAGCCCGCCCGGCGGGATGAGGCCTCCGTTCAGGACGACGAATCCGGGAAGGTTTTGGTTTTCGGTGCCGAGGCCATAGCCGACCCAGGCCCCCATGCTGGGACGTCCCTGGAGGCCTGATCCGGTGTGGAGGAAGTAGTTTGCCGCGGTGTGTTCGGGAAACTTGGAGGTCATTGATTTGATGAAGGTGAGGTCGTCGGCGACCTTGGCAATATGGGGGAAGAGGTCGCTGACCCAGGCTCCCGATTGGCCGTGTTGTTTGAACTTCCAGGGCGATTGCATGACCTTGCCGATGTTGTCAAATTGGGTGGGCTCAAGTTTGCCGATGGCTTTTCGGGGATCCTGGCCGTTGTATTTTTCGAGGGCCGGTTTGTAGTCGAAGGTGTCGACCTGCGAAGGTCCGCCATCCATGTAAAGGAAGATGATGTTCTTGGCCTTCGGAGTGTAGTGCGGCTTCTTTTGCGCAAGGGGATTTTTGGGATTGTAGTCTGCGGTTTCCCCGTAGGCGTTTTCCCCCAGAAGAGCTGAGAGGGCGACGCCACCAAATCCGCAAGCGGATTGTTGAAGCATGTCGCGTCGAGAGAAGGCAGTGGGGCGGAAATTTTGGCAGTGCATGGTCGTGTAGAAGGTTTGAAAGTGGCAGTAATCAGTTTAAGAAGATGAATTCCTTGGCGTTCCAGAGGGAGTGAGCGAAGTCCTGCCAAGCGGTTTTCTTAGCAGGATGAGTTTGTATCCAGGCAAGTGCAGTCTTTAATTCATCCTGGGATGGATGACGGGCGAAGGCCTGTTGGAACATCGTTTCGATGCGGTTCCGGTCTTCCTCGATGTTTGCGGTGGACTCGGCCCAGCGTTTGGCTTCGCTGACGACGAAGGGATCGTTCATCAAGGTCAAGGCCTGGGCGGGGACGTTGGAGACGGTGCGTCGGGCGACTGCGGAGAAGGGGCTGGGCATGTCGAAGGCGAGCATCATGGGTGGGAGGAAGTTCCGGCGGATGCTGGTGTAAATCGAGCGGCGGCCGGCTCCATCGAGAGGCCCGGACTTGGGGCGGCCCCTTCCTTGCATAAAGCTGGTAATGTGGACTGAAACAGAATTTCCGTAGAGTTTGGGGTCGAGTCGTCCTGAGATGGCGAGCATGGAATCGCGGATGGCTTCGGCCTGAAGGCGTCGGACGGGTGCCTTGTAGAGGAGAATATTTTCCGGATCGGTGTCGGCGAGGTATTGGCTGCTGAGTTCGGGATGAGGATTGGCCGACTGGCGATAGGTATTGGAAAGCACGATCTGGCGGATGAAGTCTTTGCGGGACCACTTGCTTTCGATGAGAGAAGTGGCAAGCGTATCGAGAAGCTCGGGGTGGGAGGGTTCAATTCCCATCGGACCGAAGTCATCGACCGTGGGGACAATGCCGCGACCGAAGAGGTGATGCCAAATACGGTTGGCAGCAACGCGGGAGGTGAGAGGGTTGGTTTGGGAGACGACTTGCTCGGCGAGCTTGAGGCGGCCCGAGGAGTTTCTTGACGGTGCGATTTCTTCGCCACCGAGTGCGGTAAGAAAACGACGGGGAACTTCCTTTCCGAGGTTTTTGTGGGAGCCGCGGATGTGGACGAAGTCGTTTTCAGGGGTTCCATCGGTTACTGAAAGGATGGTGGCGGCGGGATTGGGAATGGTTTTGGAAATCTCGTTGGCCTTTTTGGAAAGATCGGTCAACTGGCTGGCGAACTTTTGCTGAAGTTCGGCAGCTTTGGGATTGGGCGGAAAGATCTCTTCGAGCTTGGGAACATCGCGCGAGGTGCAAACTGCTTTGACGGCTACCGAGCCGCCGCCGTTGTCGATGATTTCGAGGTAGGCTTTTTGGCCGGCCTTCTGGGCGATGTCTTTGCTTGCGAGAGTGACCCACTGCCACTTGTCGCCATTTTTGACATCCTTGCGGGTTCCGCCGAAGAGGAGCCCGTTGAAGGGCTGCATGAAGTATCCGTCGATGATGAGACGGACCTGGGCGTTTCCTTTGAGATAGAGGTGAACGCGGTCACCGGTAATTTCGAAAGTGGGAGTGCGAAGAACGCCGTGGAGGTTTTCGCCGTAGCGGCTGCTGTCGTAAACGGGGTATTCGGTGACGGCGTTTTTGACGGCATTCCATCCGAGGGCGGGGATAAACGAGTCACCAAAGGCATGGCCGGAGGGGAACCAACGGGAGTTGGTGGGGAGGAGGATGCCTTCGGGAAGATTCTTTGGAGGTAAAGAAGAGGTTTGGTTGAGGATTTTGTTTCCAGCGGCGGCGACTTTCTGAACCTCGGCAGTGCCGGCGGCGATCTTTCCGCCGGGATCTTGTTTGTGTTCGTTTCGGCGGGTGCTTTGGAGATAGCCGGTGAGTGAGTAGTAGTCGTCAATGGAGATGGCGTCGAATTTGTGATCGTGGCAGCGGGCACAGGAAATTGAGAGACCGAGGAAGGACTTTGAAAATGTGTCGACCATGTTGTCGATGCGGTCGGCTTCATCGAGGCGCACATCGGTGGGCGCGTGCACGGCTTCACCGAGATACCAGAAGCCGGTGCCGATGATGGACTCGTTCGTTTGATTGTCAGGATTGATGCGGGGTTTGGGAAGAAGGTCGCCGGCGATGTGTTCGGCAACGAAGTGATCGTAGGGAACGTCCGCATTGATGGCGCGGATCACGTAATCGCGATAGTGGTGCGCGTTATGGATGGGATAGTCGAATTCGTGGCCGTGGCTCTCGGCATAGCGCATCAGGTCAAGCCAGTGGCGCCCCCAGCGCTCGCCAAAGTGGGGTGAAGAAAGAAGACGGTCGACTTCGGCTTCGATGGCAGCCTCCGGGCCTTTGGCGTAGGCTTGCTCGTATGCCTTGATTTCTTCTGCGGTAGGAGGCAACCCGGTGAGGTCGAAGGTCAGGCGTCGCAAAAGGGTTGAGGGTTCAGCGTGGGGAGCGGGGCGGAGCTTGGCTTCTTTGAGTCTCTCGCCGACGAGTTGATCGATGAACCCTGGCGCGCGAGGAGCGGCTGCGAGAGGCTTCCAGCTCCAGTGTTCCGATTTACGTTTTTCGAGGTCAAAGGCGATGGCGTTTTCTCCAGTGGTCGGGGCGGCTTCGTCCGGCCAGGCCGCTCCGTTTTTGACCCAGGTTTCGAAGTCTGCGATGACGGTATCGGGAAGCTTCGATTTTGGAGGCATTTCCATATCGGTATCTTCGTAACGGATGACTTCGATAAGGAGGGACCTCTCGGGGTCGCCTGGAACAAGGGCGGGGCCGGAATCGCCCCCTTTCAGGAGGCCTTCACGTGTATCGAGGTAGAGATCGGCCTTGAGTTTCTTTGAAGTGACAGAGTGGCATTTGTGACATTTGTCAGCGAGAACCGGTCGGATCTTTTTCTCGAAGAAGGCAAGCTGTTCATTGGAAAATTTCTCGGCGGCGCAGAGCGGTGCGACGCCGAAATGGAGAAGGAGGGATACGAGAAGAATTTTTGCCGGATTGGCCATAGAGTAGAAACGTGGTGAGGGAGAGAAAATTGCAAAGGAAATTGGCTAGTTTTCTTCCGGATTCCTTCCCAGCCGGAAGTTACGAATCTCATCGGGGCCTGTTTCTTCAGTTTTTTTGGGAAAACCATCGATTTCATCAATATTGAGTTGTCGCAAATCGATTGTTGCTGGTGGCAGGATTGTGATTCACTTCGGAATGATGAAGTCCCTCTTGGCCCTATTCCTTCTCTCGATTGTTTCGGAAGGAGCTTTTTTTCGAGTACAGATTGTGGATCTTAAGATGAAGGCTGAGGCCGGGGAATTGGGAGAAGAAATCTTGGATCGAAGTTGGCAAAGAGGGCTTGGATTTCAAAGCAGTCATCCGATTTCCCGCTTTGAGGAGTTTTCCATGGTGGTGCCGAGTTTGGTGCGGGACGCGCCGAGGCGGGAGAATTTAGCGGTGGGAGATGCCTGGGTGGTGATTGAGATGGATGAGCCGAAGGAGGTTAAGGGCTTTGTGGACTATTGGACTCGTGAGGGCGAAAGATGGCAGACGCTTGAGTGTCGCACTGATCCGACCAAGTTGGTGAAATGTTCCGAGGAAGAGGTGGAGATCGTTCGGGAGCGATACGCGCGGCATCAGTTATCGGTAAAAGCCCGCGGCGGGATTTGGTATCGGAGTCAGATTGAAGGGAATGTCGGAAATCGTCGGGAGCGTGATTTTGACCGGACTTTTACCACCCTGAGTGGAGGACGGGCACTGGCGGAAAATATGGCTTTGGATCGCGAGTTGATCCTGGGCTCGGGAAAGCCTGGTGAAGAGGTTGATTTGGCGAGCATTAAAGGAGTGACGGTCAAAGCGATTCCCTGGGGGGAAAGATTGCCGGAGGAGGAGATCGCAGTTGATGGCTTGTCGAAGCGTGTTCCGGAAGATCAGTATTTCATGGTGGTGCCCTCGATTCAGCATCTCTTCGGGCTCTTGGATCGGGTCGAGGAAGCCGGAACGCCGATCCTGCAATCTTTCTCGGTAGGTGATCAGTATCGGGAATTGCCTTCGCGTTATCGTCGTCAAATGGGAATGGATTTGCCAGATCTCATGGCGAATTTGTTACCGATTAAAACGGTTGCGGTGACTGGTGGTGATCCATTTTTCCCGACAGGGTCGGATGTCGCGGTGATTCTGGAGACCGATAAGGTGGATTCGGTTTTCTCGCTCTTGAAGACAGCGATCTCGGCAAAGGCCAGAGGTGAGGGAGCGGCGGCCGTGGGCGAGCTTGGTTTCGCCAATGAGTCGCGTTCATTTTCGAGCTACTTCGCAAAGTTGGATGGCGCGGTGGTGGTGACAAATTCGCTTCGACAGCTGGAGCGGATCCAGGCGATCGCCAGGGACGGCAGTCACGCACTGGGGAGCACCGATGAGTATCGCTTTTTCCGCCATCGCTATCCGATGGGAGCCGGCGAAAGCGCCTACGTCTTTATTTCCGACGCCTGCCTGCGTCATTGGTCCAGCCCGGTAGTACGCATCGGGGCCTCGCGTCGGAGCCGGGCCATAGCGGCGCTGGGGAAATTGACTTCGCAGCTGATTGAGGGGGAGGAATTGAGTCAGGAATTTGAACCGCTTCTGGGTAAGGTGAGGGAATCGGAGAATCAGGTGTTTAGTGAGAAGTATGGCTCCCTCGGATTTCTCACACCAATTTCAGAGTTGCAGATCGATCGTGTGTCTTCGGTGGAGAGGGACTCCTACGAGCGTTGGCGTCGGGGATACGAAAATGGTTGGGCCAGGTTTTTTGATCCCATCGCGATTCAATTAAAGCTGTCCAAGGCAAAGGAAGAAATGGACATGACGATCCTTCCGCTGAGAGTGGATAGTGACTATCAGGAGATGATTTCCCTGGCGGGAGATGCTCGGCTGAGCAAGGCGGCTGCAACGGTGCCGAAGGAATCGCTTTTCCACTTCGCGATGGCGATGGATTTAAAGAGTGATTTGTTTAAGCAAGCGGATGTCTCCTTGGTCGAACTTCTTCCGTCGCTCAAAGTGAACCCTCTGGGCTGGATGGGCAATTCGGTATCGGTGACACTGGGGCATTCTCTGGCATGGCGGTCGGATTTTGGGATCGAAACATTCATCGAGCTTCCAATCTTGGTGAGGGTCGAGGTTGAGAGTCGCCTTAAGCTGGCTTTGTTCCTGACGGCGATGAAGGGCGGGATCGAAAGCTCCGGTCCGGATTTGGTTCGTTGGGAAACGCGCGAACATGATGGCCGGAAGTATGTCGCGATAATTGGCGATGAGGAAGAAGTGGGCGCTGAACTGTCGATTTACTACGCGGCCTTACCAACCGCTTTGTTGGTGAGCCTGAGTGAAGACATGCTCAAGCGGGCATTGGATCGTGAGAAGGGTTTTGAGAAAGGTGAACTGAGTGAGACCCAAGTCTTTGCCCGGACTTCGCCGGAGTTTTTGATTGGAATGGGAGAGATGGGTAGCAATCAGAGCTTTGACGAGAGACGTCAATTCTTGAGCTGGGCTGCGCTTCCTGTTCTCAATGAATGGCGCAAGAGCAAGGCCGCGGAGGATCCGGTGGGTTTCCACCGTGCTCGGTTCGCGAATTATATCAGCTGTCCCGGAGGACGGGGGTATCAATGGAGCGAAGAAGATCTCACGATGGAGTCGGTGGCCTACGGTCATCCGGCCAAGCCCCGTCAGGGAGCGGTTCCTCTCGATATTTTGAGTCGGTTCAAGACTTTGGAAATGGATTCATCATTTGAAGATGGTGGGATGAATCTTCGCGTCTCGCTTGATGAAAAATCGACTTTCCAGCGACCCATACCGAGGAGCGTTCCTCGACCCGCAGATGACGAGGTTGTCCGCTACCTCGATCTGGTGTCTTTGCCAGTGGGAACAGTTGTCACTCATGAGACGGAGTATCCGGCTTCGGACGGCGAGGATGTCGAGACGCACAAGACGGAAACCAAGACTGAGTCGGTGACTCAAAATGGAGAGTTGACGGTGTATGTGGAAAGCTTTCGCAACCTGACTGGTGAGGAGGGCGTGGCGGGGCGTCAGAAGTCCGAGGTTGGGCCGAAGGGGTCGAGATTGCTTTCCCGGAGCGGGGATTCGGAGCTGGTTCCGGAAAAGGGAAATGGGAGTTACGATTATCCTGCGGACTTATGGCCTGGCCAGGTCTTTGAAGTGAGCAAGACCGAAACTTGGCTGACTGATGGAGAGCCGGAGGTTTATCTCTTGGATGCCTGCGTGCAGGTCATCGGATGGGAGATGATCAAAGGACCGGATGGGGTGGAAGTGAATGCGCTCAAGTTGGTGTGGCATTCGGAATCTTTGGGAGGCGATAGTCTGGTTAGAGAAAAGATGACGGAATGGCTCGCTCCCGGCTTTGGTTTGGTGAAATCGGTCACTACCTCAAATTGGGGTGGTTCGAAAACTCAGCTGATTTCGATCAAAAAGCCGGAATGAGACTCGATTGGAGAAGTGACTCGCGGCGTGGGACTTTTTGCCCCGGTTGACAAGCCGCGGGGCACCGCGGCTCCATTTTTATTTGGAATCGGAAGGGGCGACACGCTCGAAGCGGGAGCCAGAGGAAATATCGGTGAGGAAGTATGCTGCGCCACCAAAGACCACGAGGATCAGGAGGGCAAAAATCATCAGCATGAAATTCTTCATGGAGGTAAGTTAAGGGGATCGCTTTGGAAATCGACAAAAAAACCCCGGCTTTATGGAAAAGCCGGGGTCTTGAAAGTTGGGTGGCTCTAGGCGCGACCGAGATAAGATGATTCCTCGGTGCTGATCTTGAGTTTGTCGCCCGGCTTCACGAAGAGTGGGACTTGCACGATCAAGCCGGTCTCCAGAGTGGCGGGTTTGGTGGGATTGTTGGCGGTGTCGCCTTTGATGCCCTCGGAGGATTCGGTGACCTCCAGCTCCACGGTTGAGGGAAGGTCGATGCTCACGGCAGCGCCTTCGATAAAGAGAACTTCTACTTCCTGGCCTTCCTTAAGGAAGTTTTTGGAATCTCCCACAAATTCATCGGCAAGAGCGATGTTGTCGTAGGTCTGCATGTCCATGAAGTTGTAAATGCCGGGTTCGGCGTAGGAAAACTCGAGCTTCTGGCGGTCGGTTTCGACGATGTCGACCTTTTCGCTGGAGGCGAAACGGATGGTCTTGGTCTTTCCGGTGTTGAAGGAGCGGATGGTAGCTGCGATGAGGGCGTTTCCTTTGCCCGGAGTGCGGTGTTCGAGTCCGAGGACGACGCCACGGTCACCTTCGTATTTGATGCACTGCCCGCGTTTGAGGTTGGTTGCGACGATTGCCATAAGTAGTTCGTTAACTGTGGAGAAAGGAAGTAGGGAAAGCCGCCCGCGGGGTCAAGCGCGCTTACTTCTTCCGAATTTCGACGAAATCCGCCATGTAGCTCAGGGAGAGGGCGCGGTTCTTGGTGAGATTGGTTCTGGCGGCTGCCGAGATGGTGTGAAACATGGTCCCTTCAACCTTGGCGTAGTATTCGACGATATTGTGGATTTCCTTGTCGCGGTAGACAATCCAGGCGCGTTGGGAGTCTTTTAAATTAGCTTTCCCGGCCGCGTCGAGACCGGCCATGAGCTTCTGGTAGTGTTTGTTGAGTTCCTTGTCCCAGCTTTTGAGGGCGTTTACGTAGGCGGCAACCATTCCGTGGGTGGAGCTGTTTTTGTCGATGTCTTTGTCGAATTGGACGTCGATGGGATGTTTATCTTGAGCAAGGGTAGGACAAATGAGGAGGAGAATGAGAGCGAGATATTTCATGTCTCACTTTATGAAGACCTCGGCGGAAAAGTCCACCCGGTATGTCATTTCGGACTCACGGATGGTGTGACGGAGGATTTTTGAGGGACGTTCGAGCTCCCAGGCGTCCACTTTCTCAAGCCATTGATCGAGGTCTTTCACTGGCCCGATCACGGTGAGAGTGACATCGATGTGCCGGGGGTCGTCGGATGGATCGTTCCGGGCATGGAGAATTTCGAGCTCTTTGGGGAGGGCCGGGAGTTCGCAGATTTCGATAATTTCTTTCCCGGCGGTTTGGGTTTTCCAGAGGTCGTAGAAGTGTTTGGCCGCCAAAGTCACCAAAACCAAGAGAATGAGGCTCATGATTTGGCGGATTTTTCGGAGACGACCGGGACGCATGGCAAGGTATCGACTTGCCCGAATGATAAGGGGCGATTACTGCTTTCACCAATGATCTATTTGGATAACCACGCGACGACTGCGGTTCACCCGGAAGTTGTGGAAGCAATGTTGCCGTTTTTCGCCGAGTATTATCATAATCCGTCGAGCGGGTATCGTGCGGGGAAGACGGTGAAGAAGGCGATCGCGGAGGCTCGTGGCGAGGTGGCGCAGTTGATTGGCGCGAAAGAGGAAGAGGTGGTCTTTACAGGATGTGGCACCGAGTCGAATAACATGGTGCTTAAGTCGCTGGCCCGGATTTATGGACGGAAGATCTCACGGGTGATCACCGGAGAAATCGAGCATAGCGCGGTCTTGCGGCCCTGTCAGGCGATGGAAGATGTGGGCTTCGAAGTGCACCGCTGCGGTGTCGATGCCGGGGGGCGGTTGGATCTTGGGCAATTCAAGGAAGCCTGTGCCGGAGCGGAGACGGGATTTGCGAGTCTGATGTGGGCGAATAATGAAACGGGAGTGATTCAGCCGATTACCGAGGCCTGTGAAATTGCCCGTGAGCATGGAATTGCCTTTCACACCGATGCCATTCAGGCAGTGGGAAAAATTCCGATCGACTTGAAGGAGGTGCCGGTGGATTTCTTGAGCAGCAGTGGCCATAAGTTTCACGCGCCTAAAGGGATAGGCGCGATTTATCTTCGCGAGGGAGTGCGGTTTGAACCTCTCATTCGTGGAGGGGGACAGGAAGACGGACGACGCAGTGGGACCGAGAATGTGGCGTATATCGTCGGCCTTGGCAGAGCGGCTAAGATTATGCGTGAGGCGATTGAGAAAGATCGGCACGCGGGCATCGCGGCGAACCGTGATCATTTGGAGAAGCGCCTGAGTGAAGAAATCGAAGGAGTGACCTTGAACGGAAGTCGTGAGCATCGCGTGCCGACCTGTGCGCATGTTTCCTTCGAGCGATGTGAGGGATCGGGCTTGCTGATACTTTTGGATGAGTCGGGCGTGA
>JAKMEV010000014.1:0-3798 GCA_022425785.1 Akkermansiaceae bacterium
GCTCCATTCCAGACCGCGGATCGTTTGCTCGATGGATTCCCCCTGGGCCTGATCGGGGGAGGTTCCGAAAAAGCGACAACCGGCGGCGTTGATAAAGTTAATTTGGCCTTCGGAATCCAGAAGGAGAACGCCTTCACGAAGTGCCTCGAAGACCTTTTGGAGCAATCCCTTCTCGCGAACGAGCTTGGAGAGCAAGCCCTGTAACTCACCGGGCTCGATTTGGTCGAGGCGATCGAGAAGCTTGTCTAGGACGGCGGATTTCAAAGCGATAGGTGATTTGGTGCGACAGATTGGCACACACGCGCTCGAAAAGCAAGTGGTAGCCTGCGTAAACACTCTCTCGCCTTACGCATCAATCTACCCTCGCGATTTTGAGGACAAATAAAGCCAAGATGACGGATCTCGAAGCGGTTTCCCAAAATCTTCACCCCTACGAGGAGCCCGGGTTTCTTGTGAGTTCGCAAGACTCGGGGAGCGAAGCTTATCTTGAGTGGTTGGGGCGGTAGATCATTCCACCGCAAACACGCGGGCGATGCCATCGATCAGGCCGTGGTGTTTTTGAGGGGCGTCTTTTTTCCACTTGGCGAGGTATTGCTTAAAGGTGAGTCCAGATCTGGCCGGGGTCACGTTGAGGTATCGGATCGCCTCCCAATGTTGGGGATTTTTTTCGAAGACGGGTAAAAGCGCGGCCGCCATCGTTCCGTTGAGATTGCGTAGAGTGGCGGATTTTCTCAGCTCGGGCTCGTGCTTTTTGTAGTAAGCGGCGAGCCCCAGCATATCCACTTTCTCGTAGTTGGAGATGACGTTGTCGGCGTAGGATTGGAGGCTCCCCGAGTAGTTTTTCCAATTCGGGTATGGGGGCTTTTTTTCCCAGTCCGAAACCATCGCCCGCATACAGAAGAGTGAGGAGAGTTCGCAGAGGGTTTCCTCAAACCACTTGTTCTCCCGACCGTCTTCGCGGAAGCCGCACAGCACGTGGCAAAGTTCGTGGGCCCATTGATAGGCGTATTGACTCCAATAGGTTTTGTGGGTGTCCAGCTTGACTACGATTTCCTGGCGGGCATTGCGTTGGAAAATGACGATGGGGCCGGAATTACTCTTCGTAATGACCATGGGCTCAACTTTGTAGCCGGGGAAATTTTTCCACAAAGGGCGCGCGGTGTATTCGAGCACCTTGCGAATGTCCGCTTCGCCAGATTGGAAGGTTTTCGCTTCGATGCGATAGCGGAGTTTGGATTCTTCCGCCTGTCCGGGAAGAGACAATGAGAAAGCGAGCAGTAGAATGGAGAAGAGAGCTCTCATGGTCTTGATTTATGAATGACTCGTCTGGACGAGGATAGGGCTAGTTCGTTTTGAGCGCGCTGAGTTCTTCCCAGCGGGAGTAGAGTTTTTCTGTTTCAGCTTTCGCGGCCTCAAGGGCGGCGGTTACTTTGGGGATCTCTTCGAAGTTGGATTGGACGGCAGGGTCGTTGCACTGGGCTTCGAGTTCGCTGACTTTTTCTTCGGCCTTCATGATGCGTTCCTCCATACCCTCGAGTTCCATGCCTTCGGCCATGGTGAGCTTCCGGGGTTTGTCTTTTTTGACGATGGGCTTCTTCTTTTTCGCGAGTGCGTTGGCCTGGGCGCGTTCGGCATTCTCTCGGGCCTGTCGTTTTTCGAGATAGTAGGAATAGTTGCCGGGGGTCACGCGGATGCCATCGTCTTCGAAGGCGATGATTTGGTCGCATATTCGATCGAGGAAATAGCGGTCGTGGGAGACCACAATGATGGTGCCTCCAAAGGCAGCGAGGGCTTCCTCGAGCATGCGGAGGGAGGAAAGATCGAGGTCGTTGGTTGGTTCGTCGAGGACGATGAGGTTGCCGCCGGTCTTGAGGACTTTGGCGAGCATGAGGCGGGCGCGTTCGCCCCCGGAGAGGAGGTCGACACGCTCGTTGATGCGGTCGTCGGAGAAGAGGAAGCGCTTGAGATAGGCTCGGGCACCGATGGTTTCTTCTCCGAAGAAGATCTTCTCGTTGCCATCGGAGATTTCATCGAGGAGGGAGCCGGTTCCGTCGAGTTGCATCCGGGTTTGGTCGATGTAGTTGATCTTTACCTGCTTCCCCAATTTGGCCGTGCCTTGTGTCGGCTGTAGTTGGTCGAGGCAGATCTTGAGGAGAGTCGTTTTGCCGACCCCATTGCGTCCGACAATACCAGTGCATTGTCCCGCTTCGAGCTTGAGGTCAAGGTTGCGGAAGAGCCAACGAGGTGAGGTTTCGGATCCGAAGTTGATGCCGACTTTTTCGAGATCGACGATGGTGTCGCCGAGACGCGGCGGAGGCGGCATTAGGAGATCCATTTGCATCTCTTCGGGAGGCGCTTCCTGGTCTTTGACTTTGTAGAAAGCGTCGAGGCGGGAGCGGGATTTAGTAGTGCGGGCTTTGACTCCGGCGCGGACCCACTCGAGTTCTTCTTTGAGAAATTTTTGGCGCTTTTTCTCGGAATTCTCCGCGATGTTTTGGCGGATCGCCTTGGACTCGAGGAAGGCCGTGTAGTTTCCGGGGTGGGAGTAGGCCTTGCCGTAGTCGATTTCGATGATGCGGGTGGCGATGACGTTGAGGAAGTAGCGGTCGTGCGTGACGAAGATGACCGCGCCGCCGTAGTTTTCGAGGAAGCTTTCCAGCCAGCGGATGGAATCGGCGTCGAGGTGGTTGGTCGGCTCATCGAGGAGGAGGAGATCAGGTTGGGAGGCAAGAGCGCGGCAAAGAGCAACACGGCGTTTCTCTCCACCGGAGAGCGGGCCGGTTTCGGCTTCGAGAGGGGGAGTGCCCAGTGCGTTGGAGAGTGACTGGATACGTGCGTCGAGATTCCAACCGTCGGTGTGATCGATGAAGGTAAGGAGGTCGGCGAGTTCGGTCTCGGTGCCATCGCCGTTCTCATAGCGTGTGATGGCATCGACAACGTCTGAAGCACCGGCGGAGATGTTTTCGTGAACGGATTTCTCAAGATCGAGTTCGAATTCCTGGGGAAGATAACCGATACGAATGCCTCGACGTTTCGAGATGTCGCCTGAGTCAGCTTGGTTTTCGTCGGCGAGTATCTTGAGGAGAGAGGTCTTGCCGCAGCCGTTGCGTCCGACGAGTCCGACTTTCTCTCCAGCCGCCACGGCAAGAGTGACGCCATCGAGAAGAGTCTGATGCCCGTAGGCGAGGCGGATTTCATTTGCGGAGAGAAGTGTCATGAACGGGGCCTGAGTAACCGTCCGAGCCGACAATGTCGAGTGCTTCGGAGCTTTCACCCAATCGCCTGAATTGATAACTTGACCCCCGTCACGAATTTCTCCCCGAGTTTTTATTTGATCGCCGAGGGTGAGAATAGAGAGAGTTTACTTCTCCTGATGGCTACTCATCGGTTACGCTTCGGTAATCTGTTCGAGAGTCATTTTATCTTCAATAATCTCTCGTAACCATCATACAGCTTCCTGTTACTCTCGATCTTGACAACTTTTGCCCAAGAGAAATTTCGAGTAATGGAGCAGACAGTAATTTCATCATGGGGCCTGCTCAATTTTGAGATTTGAAGAATCTTCGAAAACTAGGGGTTTTAGAGTAATTCCACTTGAAACTGGCAGGTGACTTCTTGGCCGGTGTCGGGGTTGACCAGAGTGATGGTGTGCTCACCAGGGGTGAGTTGGGCGACTCCGTTTTGGATGTTGAGGGTGTCGCTGAGCCAGTGGCCGTCGGTGAGGTTTGCTTTGAGATTGAGTTCGGGGGAATTGCCGGGGAGTTCGGGGTCGAGGTAGTAGGTGGCGTTGGGGAGAGG
>JAKMEV010000034.1:0-11657 GCA_022425785.1 Akkermansiaceae bacterium
CGATGACGGTGCGCTTTTCGTCGGGGCGGAGGACGGGGTAGCGTTTAAGCAAAGTTTGTGCGATGGCGGGATCGTCAAAGGTGGCGAGTCCGCGGATGGCGGTTTTGTTGAGGTAGCGGACTTTGAGGAGTTGCTCGCAAATCTTGCGGAGGTCGTTGGGGCGGGCGTCGATAAGGCCTTTCAGCGCGGTTTGGCGGTCCCCGAATGCAGCGTTGTTATCTAGAGCGATTTTCTTGAGCGAGTCCATCGCGCGGCCATCGCCGAAGAGAGCGGAGAGGTCGCGAATGAGGTCGGGATTGGCGGCGGAGAGGGTATCGACAGCAGCGGTCCAGTTTTTTGGAAGCGGGGCTTTACGCCAGCCTTTGAAGCCTTCGGAAAGGCCTTTGAGGATGTGTGGGGCTTTGGAGGGATGCTTGATGGCGAGGTCGATGATGGTGTCGGGTTCGGATGCAAGCGCTCGGGAGATATAGCGGAGGAGGTCGGGCCACTCGGTCGCTTGAGCGACCTGGATGAGGCCTTCGGGATGCTCTTTGAGGAGTGGAGAGATTCCGAACCAGATGAGCTTGGGGAGGTTATGGTCTTGGGCGTCATCGCGAGTGGCGAGTGCGGCGGCAAGAGCAGGGCGGTCATTTAGCGGGAGACGTTGAATGGTGGAGGCGAGGGCGAGGCGGACTTTCGCAGAGGGGTCTGATTTGGCGAGGAGAAGGAGCTTGGCGGTGAGTTCGGGGAATGATTCGGCAATGTGATTGGGATGAAGGCCGTAGACGTGATCGATCGGAAGTTCGTCAGTGGCTTGACGAATAGCGAAAGCGCGAATGTGTTCGCTCGAGTGTTCCATCAAGCGGAGAGGTCTCGCAATTCCCAGAGTATTGAGCACCCGAAGAGCGCGAAGAGTGGTGACTGGATCACTTTTCTCGGTGAGCGCGGCGGATACTAATGAGAATTGGACGGGCGAATTGGAGTTGGTGAGAATGAGGCGGGCCTGGCGTTCGAACCAAACATTGGGATGTTGGATAATTCTCTCGAGCTTGTGCTCATCGATGTCTTCGAGGAGGCTGAAGTCGGGTTTGGCGACGGGGCCTTTTGAGAAGCGATAGATCCTTCCGGAGGTCCGGTGGACGCCGGTGTGATCATGGCATTCGCCGGTGTCCGACCAGTCGAGACCGTAGAGGGCGCCGTCGGGGCCGGTGGTGATTTCTAGTCCGCGGAACCACGGATCACCGGAGATCATGACGTCGGGCTCGTGCTTGGCGGTGTAGCCGCTGCCCTGGCGTTCGAGACGTTCAACGTTGAGGCGTTTGCCGTGTTGGTTCCAGGTGAGGAGTTTGCCTTGCCAGGAGTCGGGGAGGTGATCGCCTTGGTAGATGCACATCCCGATGTGGGCGTGTCCGCCGCCGAATTTGTCGGCCTTGCCGTCGCGGGATTTGGTCCAGCTTCCGGAGCGGTCGAAGTGCCAATGGTCGGCGTGCATTTGGATGGGCTCGAAGACGAGCTTGTTTGGCGAGGGGGCGAAGGGGCGGTCGAAGTGAGCGCCGGGGATCATGTGCCAAAGGTGGCCGTTGACGGTGTTGATGTGAAAAAGCTCGCCGTGTTGGTCCCAGTCGTGGCCCCAGGGATTGGTGGTGCCATGGGTGAGGACTTCGAAGGTTTTGCGGTCGGGATGAAGTCGCCAGATGCCGCCTTCAATGGGGACGCGTTGCGCGTCGGTCGAACCCGGGACACCGACATTACCGGGGCAGGATCCGCCGCAGCGACCGTAAAGCCAGCCGTCGGGTCCCCAGCGGAGTCCATTGGCAAAATTGTGGTAGTTGTTCCTGGCGACGGTGAAGCCATCGAGGATGACTTCGGGTTTGCCATCGGGGATGTCGTCGCTATTGCGATCAGGAATGAAGAGGAGTTGCGGCGGACACATTGCCCAGACGCCGCCGCGTCCGAGTTCGACGCTGGTGAGCATTTGCAGCTCGTCGGTGAAGACCTTGCGCTCGTCGGATTTTCCGTCGCCGTCCTTGTCGTGGAGAATGATGACGCGATCGCGGAGATCGAGGTCGAAGCGTTTGCCGCGTTCGGCGTAAGTGTAGTTTTCGGCGACCCACATGCGGCCTTTGCGATCCCAAGCCATTGCGATGGGGTTTTGGACCTCGGGTTCAGCGGCGTAGATGGTGGTTTGGAATCCTTCGGGGAGTTTGAAGGAAGCCGCAGCTTCCTCAGGCGAAGGAGGGTTGGCTTTTTGGTCCTTTTCGCTGTTGTAGGGTGCGGGGAATTCAGCGGCGGTGAGGAGGGAGGCCGAGAGAGAGAGGAAAGTAATGATTCCGGAGGTCATAAAGAGGGATTGATCATGACAGACTTCTCAAAATCGGTCCAAGGCCAATTCGTGGAGAGAAAGGCACGTTGTCTCATAAGTATTTTGGATTGCGTCACTGAGCAGTCGGCGATGTTGCCTCGATCAATTCCACCGTATGTCCGTCGAAATCTTTTACAACAGCCCGGCGGCCCCATTCCGAATCTTTTGGGGTGGAAACGATCTTCACCTCAATTTGAGCCAATGTGTTCAGTAGAGAAGTGAGGTCATTGACTGAGAACCCAAGGCGAGTCCCAATGGTTGCCTGTTGTTTCGAGGGGAGAGGATAAACTTCGAGTACGAATCCATCTTGCTCGCATGCGTAGTGTTCTGGTCCCGAACCGTGACGGTGTTTTTCGAAGACGAGGCCCATGGCTTCATAGAATGTCACTGCCCGATCGATGTTCTCTGAACGAATCACGAGGAGATTCAAGAAGGTTGGCGATTTGCTCACGACATTACTTGGACGGTTGTTTCTTGAGGAGAAGCTCCGCTTCTGCGAGCTTCCGCTTTTCGTCTTCTTTTCGAAGTTCGGCTTTGAGTTTGCGGCCGTCGAGTTGTTCCAGTTTCCCCTCGAGGTAGATTTCTTCCAGCGGCCAGGTGTCGCTGCGTTGGGTGGGGAGCGGGATGTCGGTGTTGTGATGAGCCTGGAGGTTGCCCATGGGGTTGCGGCCCCAGGCGTAGCGATAGTGGATGGGGTTTGGAACCATGGGGCTGGTGAGAACGAGAGATTTTTGGTCTTTCTTGTCGCGGTTGCGATTGTCTTTTCCTGTGACGAGGTGGGCGGCGCTTGCAGGATGAAATTTTCGGTCCTTGCCGGCGATGGCGAAACCTTCGATTCCGCCGCCATCATCGACGTTGCCGACGGCTTGGTCGAAGTTGAGAACGATTTGGTTTCCTTCGGCTTTCATCGCGGTGATGACGGGAGGCTTCCAGCGAATTTCTTTTTCCAGGCCGTATTCCGTGGCGAGGGCCCAGCGGGCGATGCGTTCTCCGCCGGGGATCTTGAGTTGTGGATGATACCAGCGACGGCGATGGTCGTAGGTGCTGGTAAAGCCGATGTTTTCGTCCCCTGCCTTGGCGAGATTGAAATAGGTTCTGTACTGCACTTCGCGAAGGAAGGGGCCGGGGTTGGCCATGAGCTCGGTGTAGTTGTCGAGCGTTTGCTTGGTGCCGTCGGTGCAGAGGGAGAGAATGCCGAAGGGCATTTGGGGATCCTTGAAAGCCGCGCGCCAGGCTTTGATCATCTCAGGGAAGATGTCGCGATACATGAGGATGCCCTCAGTGCCTTTGAAGCAGTTGTTGTATCCTTGATGGAAGATGGCTCCTTTGATGGCGAGGCCTTCGAGTGGTCCCATCATGCCAGCGTAGCAATTGCCGGGGCGGTTGGCATCGAAAGCGGGGCCAGGGCGGAGGTCATCGGGGACAGTGCGATCGGCGGGGATCTTTTTGCCGTCCTTCTTCATGCGGGCGACCCAGTCGTGGTGTTTTTTGATGCGTGATTCGAGGTCCTTCTTGGAATCCCAATCGGCGATCTTTTGATCCCATTCGGCGAGGAGATTGGTGACGTGTTCAGATTTGATCTTTCGGAGGACTGGCTCGGGAGTCCAGGTTTCCACGGTGGTTCCACCGCGGGAGGTATCGATGACGCCAATGGGGACCTGGCTTGCCATGTGAATGCGACGGGCGAAGACATAGCCGATGGCGGAGAGTTCGCGGGCGATTTCAGGGGAGCAGACATCCCAGTCGCCCTTGCGGTAGTGGCGTCCAAACCATCCGCTCCATTCGTGGAGCCGGGCAATTCCTTGTTCTTTTTTGGGGCCGGCTTTGGCCGGAACGGTCAGGATGCGGATGTTCTGATACTTGGCTGAGACGATTTCGAGCTGGCCGTTCTCGATGCGGGAGAGGGGGAATTCCATATTGCTCTGACCGCCGAGCACCCAGACGTCGCCGATGAGGACGTTGTCGAGGGTAAGTGTTTTTTTGCTTCCCTGAATGGAGATTTGAATGGGCTCTGAATTGGCGGGAAGCGCGGGGAAAGTGACCTTCCACGACCGATCAGTTGCAGCGGTGGTGGATTGGGTTTTCCCGTCCAGAGTGGCGGTGATTTTTTCGCCGGGCTTGGCCCAGCCCCAAAGGTCAATCGGCTTGTCCCCCTGCAGGACCATGTTTGATTGGAAAAGATTGTGGAGGGAGAGGCCTTCGCCGATTGCGGGGAATTCGATGACGTCTTCGCGCGGCATGGGTTCGGCGAAGAGGGGAACGAGGGAAACCAGGCTGGCGCATGCCAGAGCTTTGAGTGTCTGCATTCGGCTGAATACGACGGGTCGGAGCCGAGTGTTTCTATTAGTTTTCAGCGGGGCTCCATTTTGTGGAGCGACCTTTGTCGGTGAGGGTGATGTGGTCGATCTCGACAGGATGATTGGGGAGGTGGAAGCGGAGATGAATGGCCGTTCCGTCGCAGGGCACATTAAGAGCGATCTCCTGCCACTCGGGAGTGGTTGAAAGAGGAGCGCTCACCCGGCCGGGGCCAAAGTCCCTTTCGTCATGCTTGCGGAATGCCACGCCAAGGGTGCCGCCTTTGGGGCTGCGGATTCTGATGGTGGCGGTGAAGTCTCCCTTGAGTTTGACCGCGTTCTTCACGAGGAAGGGGGCTTGCCTGCCGGCGGGGGTGATCCGAAGAATCCCCTTGTGAGATTTGTTGGTGGCATTTCGCGTGATGACTTTGGGAGCGGGTTTGGGAGGGGCGGCCTTTTTGCCATCGAGATAGAAATCGAAGTAGTTTTCCCAGGTCTTGGACATCGCTCCACTGGGAAGCCCGGCTGGGTTCAGGGTGTTGGACCAAGTGGCAAGATTGGCTTGAAGAGAGTGGGCGATTTCAGGTTTTTCCTTGATGAGGTTTTTGGACTCGCCGGGATCGGATTCGAGATTGAAGAGATACTTGCGATCACCCCCAATGAGGAGTTTCCATTGGTCTTTTCGGATCGCGGCTTGCGCAACCCAGCGCCATTTGAGAGTTCGCATGGGAGCGGTGTTTTCTTTGAGATGGGAAATGATGTTGATGCCATCAAGTGAAGGTTCCTCAACTCCGGCGAGTGAGAGCGCGGTGGCGGTGGCGTCGAGGGCGATGAGAGGGTGATGGTAAGTCGTGGCGGGAAGAGTGCCGGGCCAGGAGACGAGGAAAGGGACGCGGATTCCGCCTTCGGAGAGCATGCCTTTTTCGCCATTCATCGGTTTGTTAAGCGAGCCGTCCCAACCCGGGCCTCCGCCGGGGGCGTCGACTTTGTGGATTTTGAGCGGGGCACCGTTATCGCCGATGTAGAAGATCAGGGTTTGCTCGGTGAGCTTGAGCTTTTTGAGTTCGGCAACGATCGCTCCGACACCGTCGTCCATGGCTGCGATCATGGCGAGAGCCTGACGGCGGCGCTCGGGCATCTCGCCGGGGAAGCGGTCGAGATGATGCTTGGGAGCATCGAGGGGAACGTGTGGAGCGCGGTAGGCGAGGTAGAGGAAGAAGGGATTGTCCTTTTGTTTTCGAATGAAGGAGAGGGCGTGGCGGGAGCAATCGTCGAGGTGGTACTGGGTGTGGGGAATGAGCTGGGGGGGGATTTTTCCACCTTCGAGATTGAAATTTCCGTAGCTGGGAGCGTTGCGGTTTTTGTTGTAGAAGTAATCGAAGCCGTGGCTGTCGATGGCATTGCCGGGGCCGAGGTGCCACTTGCCGATTTGCGCGGTGGTGTAGCCGACTTTCTTGAGGCGCTCGGCGATGGTGAGTTCCTTGTTGAAGCCCGCGAGGTCTTTTCCGTTTGATTCGACTCCAAAACGGTTTTGGTATTTTCCGGTGAGAAGCCCGGCACGCGAGGGGACGCATTGTGGAGCGGAGGAATAGCCGTTGGTGGCGTGAACCCCGGAGGCCGCCAGGGCATCGAGGTGGGGTGTTTTGAGGTCGTCGTAAATTCCCGCCGGCCCGACGTCGGGCCAGCCGTGATCATCGGTATAAATGAGGATGATGTTGGGCTGCCTTGCCGCGAGCGGGAGAGCGACAAGCAGCAGGAGGAATTTGAAGAGCCTCATTTCCTTTCGGACTTCAACTTGAAGTTGGGATGCACCGAGGGGGTGCGGGAGTCGTTCATGAGCTTGGTAAGCGCGATGACTTTCTCAGGATGCTTTGCAGCGAGATCGTTTTTCTCGGCGAGGTCCTGGTCGATGTTGAAAAGCTCGGCCTTGGGAGTGAGAGTCTTATTGGTATTATAGAGAATGAGTTTCCAGGGTCCCTGAATAATCGCGCGCTTGCCGCCGCCTTCGAAGAACTCCCAGTAGAGGGAGTCGTGCTTTTTCTGGGTTCCTTTGCCGAGGAGGGTTGGAACGAGCGAGAGGCCGTCGGTGTCGGATTGCGCTTTGGCGCCAGCGAGTTCGCGGAAGGTCGGGGAGAGATCCCAGAAGGCGGAGGGGTGGTCGGAAGTTTGACCGGCTTTGATTTTTCCAGGCCACCAGGCGATGGTGGGCACGCGGATCCCACCTTCATAAAGGTCGCGTTTTCCGCCGCGAAGTTTTCCACTTGAATTGAAGCTATCGCGTCGATGTCCGCCTTCCTGCATCGCTCCGTTGTCGCTGGAAAAGATGACGAGGGTGTTGTCGGCGATACCGAGTTCGTCGAGTTTTTTGAGAAGGAGGCCGACGTTGTGATCCATATAGGAGATCATCGCCGCGAAGGTCGTCTTTGGTTCCCGTTCGTAAGAATAATGCGGATGTTTGTCGCGGGCGGGGAGAAGTTTCTCTTTAAGAATGGGGCGGTATTTTTCCTTCCACTCTTCCTTGGCTCGCAGACTGGCATGCGGGACCTGGAGGGCGAGGTGGAGAAAGAAGGGTCCGTTCTTTTGCTTTTCGAGATACTGGAGGGCTTCCCCGGTGACGACGGTGGAAGAGTAATTGTCGCCGGTGTGAAGGGTGTTGTTGGGGTAGGAAACTTTGTCGTGATTACGCCAGAGGTAATCGGGGTAGTAGAAGTGGGCGGCGGTGTGGGAGGTGAAGCCGAAGAAGTAGTCAAAGCCCTTCTTGCCGGGGAGGGTGGCGTCATCGGTATTGCAGCCGAGGCCGGACTTCCCGATCATCGCGGTGTGGTATCCGGCGTCCTTCATGGCGCGGGGAAGAATTGGTTCATGAGGATCTTCGCGCATCTGCAACTGGCCATTCCCACGAACGTAAATATGTCCGGTGTGCTTGCCTTCGAGGAAGCAACTCCGCGACGGAGCGCAAACGGTGCTGCCGGCATAGTGACGGGTGAATTTCATCCCCTCGGCCGCCATGCGATCGAGGTTGGGAGTCTTGATGACCTTTTGTCCGTAACACCCGAGATCACCGTAGCCGAGATCGTCAGCGAGGATGTAAATGATATTGGGCTTCTTGGCTGAGGCAGGGAGGGCAAGAAGGAAGAAGATGGCGAAAAGGCGAATCATGGATGGCCTACGGTCGTTGAGGGTAAAATTATTCGGGAAAATGGAAATATTGAGGTCAATTTCTCGAATCTTCAATGCAAGCTTGGTAAAGTTAAATTTTGTGGCCCTCGGCTTTTAAATTACCAGGCGATGACTGCTTAAAGGTGTGTTTTGCCAGTTGTTTGTCAGGTGGATCGAAATTTGGTGCCCCAAGCCATAAAAGGTTCGATCGAGGTTCCATTCGTTAAGATCGGTCGAATACCAGACATTGTAGATTACTCTTGGGGTGATGGGTTGGTGAGCCTTACTTCGCGAACATGTGGTGCTTGGGGTCGCCGGCGGAGAGGACGTAGGCGGTGAGGTCGAGGATGTCTACGTCGCTCAGGGTATTGAGGAGACCGGGAGGCATCATGGAGATTTTCGAGGGCTCAACGGATTTGACTTTTTTACTGTCGATGATTGTCATTTCGCCGGGGGCGAAGAGGTTGGTGATGATGCGGTAGTCGTCGCCTTTGAGGTTGGCGATGCGGCCGACGATGATGGAGTCGTCTTTCATTTTGAAAGTCATGGAGCCATATTGATCGCTGATCTCCTTGTTGGGCTCGATGATTTGCTCGAGAAAGTCATGCGGGCTGAACTTGCCGGCGGCGCTGGTGAGGTCGGGTCCGATGGCTCCACCTTCCTGGCCGAAGCGGTGGCAGGCGAAGCAGGTGGTCTGGCCGAAAGAGTCGCGTCCGTTTTTGAAGTTGCGTCCGCCTTCGAGTCCGGAGGCGAGGAGCGGTTTGAGATCGGCCATGGTCCAGTTTTTAACAAACTCGCGCGGCTTGGCGGCGAAGACGGGGCCGCTTTTCGCGGGCTTGGCATTGAGGATGGGAGCGAGGGCTTTTTTGCGTTCCTTGCCGACGTTTTTGAGAGCATCCTTTTTGATCTCCTCCATGAACTGGCCGAAGCTCGCTCCGCCTTTGTAGTTGGCGGCGCGGGTGAACCATTTGAAGAAGCGTTCCTCGAGTTCCGGCGTCCAGCCGTCCTCGAGGTGACGAATGGTTTTTGCCATTGCGATTTGCTCTTCCTGGGTCGGCGCGGTGTCCATGATGTCGATGGCGCGGGCCACGACGTTTGGAGCATTGAGATAGGCAAGAAGATTGGAGAGCTCGATATTTTCCGCGCGGTTGTCGGCGGGGAAGTGTTGATTGACTTGGGCGATGACAGCGGCCTTTTGCTTGTCGGTCGGCGGAGCGAGGCGGATGAAGACAAGGGCGTGGGCGCGGAGGAGATCGAAGCGGGTTTGCAGATCGAGCTCGCGGTAGTTGAGCTCAAGCAGCGAACGGGTGGCTCCTTCCTGATGTTTCTTTTCGCCGAGGCGGGCGAGGGAGAGAAGGGCTGCGGTTTTCGAGACGGGATTGCTTTCGCGGATGGCTCTGTCGGCCCAAGAGTCGACCGGTTGTTTCTCGATGGCGGTGCGGGCGGCGAAGCGCATCGCGCGGTCTTTGTTATCGAGGTGTTCCCAGACGATATTGACGGTATTCGGGCTCTTGGTGAGATGGAATTTTTCGAGTGAATGGCGGTTTGCGAGGGCTTTGTTAGGAGAGTGTTCCACAGGAGCGGTGCTTTCGTCGCCGGTGTAAGTGACACGATAAAGCCCGGACTGGACGCGTCGGCCGCCGACGGCGAAGTAAAGCGCGCCGTCGTTTCCGACGGTGAGGTCGGTGAGAGGGAGAGGTTGTCCGGCGATGAATTCTTCGAAGTCCGCGGTGTAAGTCGAGCCGCTTGGCTTAAGATGGACGGCGTAGAGTTTGCCGTAAGACCAATCGGCAATGAAAAAGGCTTTCTGATATTTGGCGGGGAATTTTGCTCCCGTTCCGAAGGCCACGCCGGTGGGGGAGCCGGGGCCGATATCGGTGACGGCGCCGAAGCTATCGCTGTAGTAGTCGGGCCACTTGGCCGAGCCATTTCGCCAGCCAAATTCAGCGCCGCTAATGACGTGGTTGACGCGGGTGGGGCGATACCACGGAGTGTTGAGGTCCCATTCCATATCAGCGTCGTATGTGAACATTTCACCGTCGGTATTGAAGTCGATGTCGTATTGGTTGCGGAAGCCGGTGGCGACAACTTCCCACTTTTTTCCTTCGGGATCGGTTTTGCAAATCCATCCGCGGGGAGCTTCCGAACCTTTCATGAAGCCGCGGCCGTAAACGCGTGGCATGAGCGAGTCTTCGCCCCAGCATTCCGTGACCCGACTGGCGTCGTATTTCGGCAGCTCGGTTTGGTTGCCGCAAACGACGTGGAGGGATTTGCCATCGGGGCTTGGGACGACGGCGTGAGGGCCGTGCTCGCCGCCATTTTCCTGAAATTTGCGGAGGAGTTTGACGGAGTCGAATTTGTCATCGCCATTGGTGTCCTTGAGACGATAAAGGCCGCGGCCTCCATGGGCCTTGTCGTTGACCACGACGTAGAGGGAATCGAAGGCGTAGCACATTCCCCAAGCGTGACCGATATCGAGATCGATCTTCTCGACGTCGGAATCCTGGAGGGTTTTTCCAGGATCGGGGGCCTTGAAGCGGTAGATGGCACCGTATTGGTCACCGGCGAGGAGGCGGCCTTTGTCGTCTTTGCAAAGAACGACCCAGGAACCGAATTTGTCCTTGGGAACGGAATAAAGGCGCTCTACAAGGAAACCTTTCTTGATGGTGAGACGATTAACAGGCGTGGATTCGGCTGTCAGTCCAATTGCGCAACTAGCCCCGAGTACGGAAGTAATGAGTCTTTTTAGCATATTCTTTGCGGGAACCTACGGATGGGGGCCGTGATCTCAATCGAGAAAATGTAATTTCCTGATTTTTACAAAGAATGGGACTGAAGGGAGACCCGGCCGTGGCGGTGGGTGGTTTCGGAGATCGATTGTTCGTGCAGGTAGTGCAGGAGCTCGAGTCGTCCGTTGGTCAAGGGTTCGTGGGTGAGTTCTTTGGCGAGGGGATGGGTTGATTGGGGAACGATCTTCGTTCCGACAGTAGCGACCGCGATTTGCATGAGGGGTGAGGGATTGGAGGCGATGAGCTCGGGAGCCGGGCGATAACGAAAGTGGTTGCTTTGCCCGAGGAGCGTTTCGAATTCATGTTCGCGGGAGAATTCCTGCTGCCACCAGTAGGCATAGTTTCGGGCGGCGGCGAGGAGTCGATCATCCTGAGTGAAGGACTCCAGGAGTTGGTTGACTTTGTCGCTTGGGTCGGCCTGATGTTGCGGGAGAGTATTTTCTTTCCAAGTGGAAAACTGGGTAAGGTAGTTGGGACCACCTGCTTTTGCTCCGGGCCCGACGGAGGAGCGCTTCCATCCGCCGAAAGGTTGGCGTTGCACGATGGCTCCGGTGATGGCGCGGTTGATGTAGGCGTTTCCGACTTCGACTTGCTCGCGCCATTGTGAAATTTCGTCAGGGTCGAGGGAGTGAATGCCCCCGGTGAGGCCAAAGTCGGAGGAGTTTTGGATTTGAAGTCCTTCTTTAAGACTCTCGATCCGAATGATGGAAAGGACGGGGCCGAAGAGTTCGGTGCGATGAATCCATGAGCCGGGTTTGACGCCGAGGCGAATGCCGGGAGACCACAAGGTGGGTCCCAGTTGGCGGGGTTCGAGGAGCCAGCTTTCGCCATCGTCGAGTTGAGTGAGTCCGCGGAGAAGATGCGGGCTGGGTTTGCTGATTAAGGGAGTGACAAAGGCGGCGGGATCGTCGGCTGGCCCAACATGAAGCGAGGCAGCTGCGTCGCGAAGCTGATCAAGGAAGCGGGGCGAGTCGTAGAGGTTAGCCTCGATGAGCGCTAGGGAAGCGGCGGAGCATTTCTGCCCGGCGTGTCCGAAGGCGGAGTGAACGAGATCCTTGATGGCGAGGTCGGAGT
>JAKMEV010000060.1:0-15619 GCA_022425785.1 Akkermansiaceae bacterium
GTGTCGGGGAAATGGTGGGCGCCCCGAATCTCGGTGGTGGTTCCTGATGTTAGAAACCGCCTGATGGTGGGGCGCAGGCCGACGAGGGGGAATTCGGGAAGTTTGAAGGCGCTGGTGGGGACGGCGGGGATTTCGCGCCAGCTTTCGATGGAATCCGGGCTTCGTCCGATGGTCTGACAGTAGCGCTGAAAGGGTAAATTGACCGAAAATTGGTATTTGTAGAGGTCTTGTGCTAAGATCCCAAAGTTCCCTTCTTCTGGGGAGATGACAAATTTCCGCACCTGTTGAATCAGGAGATCCTCGTGGTCGCGGGAATTGTTAGAACTCTCAGACATGGGTGGTGGCTTGACAAATAGGCTTTCGCCCGTGATGAAGGCTTCGCCAACTCGCTGGCGCCCACCCATATTCCGAACTCCTACCGATATTGAAAGTCATGATTTCTCTCAAAAATCTCGCCGGCCTGCTCCTGAGTGGCGCACTGCTTGTCAGTTGTACTCCTGCCTACCCTCCGGGGCACAACCCAAACATGCCAGCCGGGAATCTTATATTGGGGCCAAATCAGCCTTATGAAAAGACGATTGCCCAGCTTGAAATAGAGCTTGCCGAGCGCAGAGCAGAGCTTGCCGAGCGCAAAGCCGAGGAAAAACGTCGCATCGAAGCCCGTGAGCGCTCGATCGAAGAGGCAGCACAGGATCTTGTTGCTCAGGACACTCCCTCAGTAACCAACCCGACGACGACTTCTGATCAGACTCCTTCGGTGGAGACCAACACGAATCGTAAGAAGACCTATCAGACTGCGCGCAAGATTCCGGGTAAGTCGGGATACGTATTTAACCCATGGACCATGGAGCCTGTGGATGTCCGCGGAATTCCCAGTGGGTCATTGGTGCAGGACCCAAATGATCCTAACAAATCAATTCACCGATTCCGGGTTCCCTGAAGACAGGAATTGAGATAGCTTCGGGCCGGATTTCCGTGAGGAATTCCGGCTCTTTTATTCCATGCCACATTCTTTTCAAAAAATCGCAATTCTGGGCCCGGGTTTACTGGGAGGCTCAGTGGCGCTGGCGTCCCGTGAAATCGGGGCTCAGGCCGTTTTGTGGGGGCGGAATCCCGAGCGGGTTGCCTTGGCATCGTCGCTGGGCTTGGAAGCCACGACGAATTTGGGAGAGGCCGTGGAAGGGGCGGATTTGGTGGTCTTTGCGGTGCCCGTCGGCGTGATGGGTTTATTGGCGGAAAAGATTGTGGATTTGCTGTCGCCGCGTGCCTTGGTGACAGATGTGGGAAGTGTGAAATCGCTGCCGCATGAAGTGGCGGCGGTCTGGCGCTTGAGATTTGTCGGCAGTCATCCCATGGCGGGATCGGAGCAAACAGGAGTGGAAGCGGCGCGGGCTGATCTTTTTCATGGCGCAGCGTGTGTCCTCACGAACGATGGCGGGATTCCGGTCGAGGAAGTGCAAGGTCTCTCTGATTTTTGGGAGGCGCTCGGTTGTGGCCATCTCAGAACGATGACGGCGGCCGGTCATGATGAGGCGGTGGCGCGGATCAGTCATTTCCCCCACGCGATGTCGTCGCTGACAGCCGGGGTTTCCTTAAAAGATGTGAGTCATGCGGAATTGGCGGGTGGAGGGTTTCGCGACACCACGCGCGTGGCGGCGGGAGATCCGGCGATGTGGGCGGAAATTATGATCGAAAATCGAGAAGCCTTACAGGACTCCCTGGAGGAAGTGCGGGATCAGATTGGCAAGATGCTTGATCAGCTGGCGAATTCGGACCAAGAAGGCCTGCAGGCTTATCTCGCCGAGGTGAAGGCTCGCAAAGATCGCACCGATTTATCATGAGTAATACGATTCAAGTTAGCCCGCAGAAGACGATATCGGGTGAATTGGCAGTTCCAGGGGACAAGAGTATTTCGCATCGAGCTGCCATTCTGGCCGGTCTTTCCGATGGTAGCTGCCGCGTGGAGAATTTCCTCTCCAGCGAAGATTGTGTGAACACGCTGCGGGCGATGGTGCAACTGGGAGTGCGTTATGAGGTGCTCAAGGGAACGGAAGAGGAGCCGGAGGATTTGCTCATTCATGGATGTGGCAATGAGTTAAAAGCGCCGGGTCAGGAACTGGATTGTGGAAATTCGGGAACGGGCATGCGATTGCTGGCAGGAGTGTTGGCGTCGCAGAAATTTGATAGCGTTTTGGTTGGCGATGAGTCGCTTTCGGGTCGTCCGATGGGACGGGTCATGATTCCACTCGGTGAGATGGGAGCGCAGATTGATGCGCGTGGAGAAAAGGAAGGGTGTGCACCATTACACATCATCGGAGGAAGCTTGAAAGCCATCGAGTATGACATGCCGGTTGCCAGTGCGCAGGTGAAGAGCGCGGTCTTGCTCGCGGGTCTTTTTGCGCCGGACACCACGGTAGTCGATCAACCTGCGACGACCCGGGATCATAGTGAGCGCTTGTTGAATTACTTTGGAGTGGAAGTGGTGACCGAGGGGAATCGGATTTCCATAGAGGGAGGCCAGAAAGTGACCGCGCGTGATTTGGTTGTGCCCGGCGATGTCTCGAGCGCAGCATTTTGGATTGTCGGGGCAGCCGTGACGCCGGGGTCGAAATTAACACTCACCAATGTTGGTCTGAATCCGACCCGCACCGCGATTATCACGGTGCTAAAACGAATGGGTGCAAGGATCACCGATACGATTGAGCATGAAGATGGGGGAGAGCCTCGTGGCTTAATTGAGATTGAGGGTGGGACGTTAACCGGAACGGAAATATTGCCTGAAGAAGTACCCAACCTGATTGACGAAGTACCTATTCTTGCGGTGGCCGGAGCCTTGTCCGAGGGGAGGATGACGATTCGTAATGCTCATGAACTGCGTGTGAAGGAAACCGATCGGATTGATACGGTGGTGAAGAACCTTCGCGCGATGGGTGGGGAGATCGAAGAGTTTGACGACGGGATGGTCATTCCCGGCGGACAGAAATTACAAGGGGCGCAGCTCGACAGCTACGGAGATCATCGCATCGCGATGGCTTTTGCTATTGCTGGCTTGTTGGCTGAATCAGGAGAAACGACCATCGTGAACACCGCGTGTGTCAACACCTCCTATCCGACCTTTTCAGAACACCTTACAAAAATTTCATCATGAATGATCAACATCGTGCCGTAGCGATCGACGGGCCGGCTGCCTCTGGAAAAAGCACCGTCGCCAAACGCCTGTCCAAGTCTCTTGGGATGGTCATGGTAAACTCCGGGGCGATGTATCGTGCGGTGACCTGGCAAGTACTGCAAGAGGGTGTTGAGCCAGTGGATTCGGAGGCTGTCATTGCGGCGTTACAAAAAATGGAAATCGTATGCGGAGTCGCCGATGGTTTTTCAGATATTCGCATTAACGGGAGGCTTCTGGCTGAGGAATTGCGATCGGAGGAGGTGAATAACAGTGTTTCCATGGTCGCAGCGATTCCCGAAGTAAGAGATCGTCTGGTGGCAATGCAGCGGGCGTATCGCGCCAGCAATGATGTCGTGATGGAAGGACGGGATATTGGTTCGGTGGTTTTCCCCGAGACTCCATTCAAGCTCTACATCGATGCGTCCGAGGAGGTTCGACGGGCTCGTCGTGCCGGAGACGGTGAAGCGGATGCGGTGGCGGCGCGTGATGCCCAGGATAGCCAGCGAAAGACCGCACCGTTGAAGATTTCCAAGGGTGCGATCGTTATTGATTCCTCCGAGATGGGAATCGATGAAGTGGTCGAGGCCGCGCATCGGGCTTTGATTTCGCTGGGTTGGGAGTAGAATTAGATTTGATGAAGACGACATATTGGGTTGGCCATACGATCTTTCGCGCTGCAGCGAAGGCATTCTTTCGTTATCAGGTGGTGGGGCGGGAGAAGCTCATCACCGAAGGGCCGGTTCTCATTGCCTCGAATCACGAAAGTTTTTTGGACCCGCCGTTGGTGGGTATCGCCTATGATCAGGCGGTTTTTTATCTGGCGCGTAAGACTCTCTTTCGCGGTCCTTGTTCCTGGATTTATCCCCGCTGGAATGCAGTGCCGATTGATCAGGACCAGCCGGACATGAGCAGCTTGAAGCGCATTATTAAAATTCTTCGGAGTGGCGAGCAAGTGGTGGTCTTCCCGGAAGGGGCGAGGACGCTCGATGGCAACTTGCAGCCCGGCGAGGCCGGAGTGGGATTGATTGCGGTTAAGAGCAAAGCAAGGGTGCAGCCGGTGAGAATTTTTGGAGCCCGCGAGGCGCTTCCGAGGGGAAGTGGTCGCTTGAAATTTCATCCTATTACCATCGTGGTTGGCGATCCGATTGAGTTCACTGCCGAAGAGTTAGCGGCAAAGGGGCGCGATGGTTATCAGGCGATTTCAGATCGCATCATGGACGAGATCGCAGTGATCAAGCATCCCTCCGAAAATAAGATCAGGAAAAATTGAACGGAATGGTTGTCTTGTGACTCTGAAAAGGAAATAATTCATTTGTCTCGAACCGATTCGACCTATCTATCAATGGATCTTCAAATTCAGTGCCCCGCATGCAGCCGCCGATTTCACGTTCATGAAGATTTAACGGGCAGAACCGTCGAGTGTGGTGCTTGCGATCAGCGCTTCAAGGTTTCGCCGGAAACGGTGATCGAGAATAAGGACAAATTTTATCCGGGTGAGTACCACGATGCTCTGCTTGACCGCTTGGGCAAAAAGCCCCACCGCAAGGTGGAGAAGGTTAGTTTTGCTCAAGCCGAATATTCTCCGGATACCGAAGCTGAGGCTGTATTGCCTGCAACTGCGGGGCAAAAAATCGCGGTCATGGTTGGGATTGTGTTTTTTCTGCTCTATACCTTGGTTTTCGTATTGGGATCTGGAAAGGGAAGTGTTTTTCAGGATGTCGACATGACGAAGCGCCTCATTTTAGCGGGCTTTGTGGCATTTTGCTCATCTGTGCTCATTATTTTTGGAGCCAAGGGCTGGAGGGCCCGGTCCTTTCTGTTTTCGTCATTTCTGACCGCTTGTCTGATTGCTCTTGTCTTTGTAATGCCCATTCACAAAATACCCTCTACCGGAGAATGGGCTGACGATGGTATTCAGAATGAGCTTCCCGGAAACGGCGAAGATTTTCCCGAGCAAGGAGAGGATGAGGTATCGGTGGTAAAGCGCCGGGTCGATTATGGTCCGATGCAACGGGAAATCGAAAAATATGCCAATGATGAAGAGGGGGAAGATGGGTTGGCCATGGTGACCGGCATCTATATTGGGGATATAAAAGAGAACGATGTACAGGTTGTTCAGGAGTACCTTCAGCGTAAATTATCCCTTCCGAGTAACGAGGCCCCTGCCGCCTATCTGCGGAACGGCGGGAAAGATCGCTTCATCGTGTTCTCGGGGTTGGTGCAGCAATTTGAGTCCTTTGTGAAACACTGCGAGGTTCTCGGGAAGGTGAAAACACATCCTGAAATTAGAGTGATCGAGGTGGAATTGGACAAGAGCATCTTCGCAGAGCCCAGTCGGGAGGTTCAACGCCAAATGACCGATCCTACCAAGCCATCCTATTTTCTGGTGAATCTGGATCAACTGAATCACGTCAATTTGAGGCGCGTAAAGCTGGCGGTAGGACGTTTCGCCAGCCCTCCCCCCGAAGGGGTTGAGATCCGTAAGATGCCCCGGATGATTGAGGAGTTGATCCGACTGCTTCGTGAGGAAAGTGATGCTGAGTTAGTTGATGACGTTGGCCATGCACTGAAAATTTGGGCTAAGGATGACAAGGAGACAGTGACCACGGTCGGGCGTATCGTTGTCAGCTGGAGTAAGATCGGTCGTTTTATTCCGACATCCTTGGTAGAGTTTCTTCTTGAGAATGGCTCGGAAGATAGTGCGTTGGTGATTGACAGCTTGTGGGGGAAGAGCCCCGAGCGTTGGTCGGAATACTACGCGAAATTGGGCCCTGTGATCGAAAGTCGCCTGACCAATCACCTTGAGACATCTCCGGATGAATTGAAAAAGGCAGCCTTGGGGGTTCTGCGGAAAATTGGCACTAGAAAGAGTCTCCCGATCCTGGAAAAATACACAGATCATCAAGATGAGGAGATCAAGATTCTTGCGACGCGTGCGATCTCAGCCATCGAATCCCGAAAGTAAGAAAGACCGGCTCCCCGGAGGAAGACGGCCTGTGGAGTTGCGAGTGATTCGTGGTGCCTAGCCGAAGAATTTGTTGAGGGTTTTCTCGCTTGGCGGCGGTGAAAGCAGTGAGCCAACGATCATCGCGGTGGCTCCGATAAACCACATTGCAGCTGCGGGGACGATTTTCCCCGGTAGCAGGTATTCTCCACCAAATCCTGACATGGCAAAGAAGGTGATCCAGCTCACAAAGACTGAGATGACGCAAGCGTATGCTCCAGTCAGAGTGGCGCGCTTCCAGTAAAGTGCAGCGATGATCAGTGGTGTGAGTGCGGCAAATCCCGAGAAGCTCCAAACTGCCAAAGAGAAAATATACTGTTTTTCTTTCGAGAGTTCGTAGAGGGCGATGAGATAGATGAGGAGAACGATGAGAACGATGAAACCACGAGCCATCAAGATGATTTGACGATCGGTGAATTTCTTTTTCGAATTATGCAAAACGATATCGTTGGTAAACATCGTGCCCAGACAGAGGAACTGGGAGTCCAGTGAAGACATGATGGCTGCCAGAATACCTGCCATTACCAGGCCGACAATGATGGGGTCGGAGATGAGTTTGCTGACCGTGATTGAAAGAACGATGGCGGGATTGGTCCCTGCGGGCAGCTGGCCGGTAGCCCAGATGCCAATGAGAACACAGGGGACCCAAACAATGGCGATACAGATGGGATGAGCGACCACGGTGAGCTTAAAACTTTTGGCACTTTTGGCGGTAAGCCAGTGTTGAAAAAGGTGGGGAAACATCCCCACACTCAAAGGGATGAACATGTATGTTAGGAAGGTCATCGGAGGAACTCCGACATGTCCATCGACTGTTCGGACTTTGTGAGTGTCTTTGGCCTGTTCAATGGCGGCTCCGACTCCGCCGAGTCTATCCGAGATTAGATAGAAGGCGAGAATTCCCATTACCATGAATACGATGGTCTGAAAGGTGTTGGCCCAGGCCGCGGCCCGGGATCCTCCTGCAAAAATATAAGTGAGGACGACGATACAAATGATGAGTCCGGTGAACCAGGGCGGGATGGCGCCATTTGCGGTCCATTCCGGGAATACCCCGGGATTGGGCCCTTTAGCTTTGGTGACTCCTTCGATGGTTTTTGCTGCGCCGACGACACCGATCAGGAGATATGGGACGACAAGAAGGACTAGGATGGGGAAGAGCAGGTAGCCGAATTTGGAGGATTCGAAACGGGCCCGGAAATACTGGATTTGGGTGACGTAGCCATAGCGTTTGCCGATGGCCCAGAGTTTGATCCCAATAAGTAAAAAGCAGGCAGCGTGGATGAGTCCGGAGGAAGAAGCCATGAGACCGTAGGTTCCAATGCCGGTGCTAAAGGCTTTCCCCGTTGAGCCTACAAGAGCAAATGCAGTCATGGTGGTTCCAAAGACCGACATCAGGAGCATGAAGGGGCCAATGGAATGACTGGCGACAAAATAGTCCTTCGAAGTTCCCCGAAAGAGAGTTTTGGAAAACAGGGCCAGTCCGAGAAGCAGACCCAGGTAGATCGCGATGACGATGACAGTAGTCATTCTGCGCCCTCCTCATCGTTGGAGTTTCCTTCGGCCCACTCCTCGAGTTCGGTAGGCCAGGCGAATTTCATCACGAGGCCCCAGAAGAGGGCGGCGACCAGCGAGTAGCAGGCGTGATAAAAAAGACCGACGGGCATGAAGCCGAAGACGAGACTGGCGTTGTCCCAGTTCCAGAAATCCTGATGCAGCACAACGAGCACCAGAAAGATGATGAGAATGACAGGTTTGTTCATTACGTGAAAATGCTTACCGGCAGCCTGACAAATGCCTTTCATTTGTCGAACCCGTTTTATCGGTCCGAATTGTCCTTTTTCTTTCGCGCCACCCATGGCTTGCTCGTGAACGTGAAGCCGACGACTACTCTCGCTACCAGCACTTCGCCAGATGGTGAAACCATTGTTTTGCAGGAGCATGACAGTCACCATTTCCTCAAAATTGGTGGAGTGCCCTTGATGAGCACCACGGCGGCGTCTTCCGAGCAGACCATGGCAGAGCTGGCTTGCGAGCCATCGGAAAAGGCCCAGCGAGTCCTCATCGGAGGATTGGGCTTCGGATTCACGCTGCGAAAGGTCTTGGAGCTGGTTTCGGAGGATTCCGAGGTTGTGGTTGCGGAGTTGTTGCAGGAGTTGATCGACTGGAACCGTGACTATCTTGGTGAAGTCAACGGACGCCTGTTGGACGATCCCCGGGTTTCCGTTCAGTTGAAGGATGTTTTCAAAATTATGCAGGGAGGCGAGCGTTATGATGTGATCCTGCTCGACGTTGATAACAGCCCGGATCCGCTCGTGCAGAAGGGAAATGCCCGGCTTTATCAACGTCGGGGATTGGAAATCGCCCGAGCGGCTCTTCGCGCCAGAGGGCGGGTCGTCTATTGGTCGGCCCATTCTGATCCAAGCTTCGTCAAATCACTGAAGCAGGTCTTTTCGAGGGTGGAGGCAATACCGGCCAAGGCATACCCCAAGGCAAAACGTTATACCCACACTCTTTTTCTGGCATTGCGCTAAAAGTAAAAGCCCCGACATGCTTGGCACATCGGGGCTTTCGGTTAAATACTTTGGTTGAGGCTTAAAGCGGAGAGGCCACCTTGGAGGATGATTTCACTGTCGATTTATAGCGTTTCAAGATCTTGGCAATCTCCTCTTCGTTGTAAGTCTCTTCAGCGCTCATCAAGAGCATCACTTGACCGCGATTGACGAAGGCTGCACCGACACCGTCCAACTTTTCAAGAGTGCCACGCACTCTTTCATTGGTCTGCGCTCATGTGCCGCCGGTGATCGCCAGCTGGTAAGCTTCCTTGGGTTTCGCAATTGATGCCTTCTTCAGTCCTTTGACCTTGAGGCCCTTCGGGTCGAAAGCTTTGCGGACGGCAGTGCGGGAAAGTGCCGCCTCCCCTTTGACTGTGACGAACGCAGTCGTGCCGGAGAGAAGAACTTTGTTTACACCTTCGATTGATTTTAAGGCCGAACTGGCCTTGGCAGCAGCGCCTCATCCCCCTCCTGAGAAGGAAACCGAGAAGCCCGAGATTGAAGATGCGTCAGAAGCTTCAGCAGGTGCGGCAAGAGCGGGCGCAGTGCAAGCTCCGAAAGCACACATCATTCCAAATAAGATGGTAGGTTTCATGTCAGAAGAAAAATAGAGGCATTCTGCGAGGGCGCAAGTGATAAAAACGACCCCGTTTTACTTAAGTTTTCCGTGAAAAATGAAAAACGCCCTGGGAGTTGATCCCGGGGCGTTCATCGTGAACCCTTTAAAAGTTTTTCAGTCGTTTTACTCGGCAGCGGCCTCAGCAGCCTTGGTCTGCGATTCGCTCTGGAATTTCCAACGGACTTTGTTGCGCTTTGGAGCGGTGCGGGCCTTACGGATCTTACGATCAATCGTGCTCTCGTGTGAGCGGCGACGGCGGATTTCTTCAAGGATACCTTCGCTATCGAGCTTGGTTTTAAGTCTTTTGAGAGCGCGATCTACGGTCTCTCCGTTTTTGACGTCTACGCCACGAATTTGTTTCGACATATGGAAATATCCCCTGGGTTCAGCTGGGGGGCGGGACGCTAGGAGTAGTAGAGCGGCCCGTCAAGCCTGCATTTATCCAAAAAATACATCGGGTTTCCTAACAAACTCACATTTCTAGAGCTCCTCTTCCTCGGAGCCGTCGTAATCCGGCACGGGAGGGAGAAGATCTTCTCGTTCTAATAAAAGAGGAATGGAGAGATCATCGAGGAGATCGTCGCCCGTGCGATTGATCACGCTGGCCAGCGGAACGATGCGATCGAGTTCGGCGATGGCGCAGTGGACCATAGAGGAGATGATGTCGGAATCGTAGACCTCCTTGTCGAAGAGGTTGGTGATGCGAAAAATGATAAGATGGCGGTCCAGATCGTATTCGAAGTTGCCCAGGGTAAGTTGTTTGTTTGCCCGCATGATGAGTTCGAGGGCGTAGCTTTGTCGAAGATCATCGAAGACCATGGGGCTCTCCGCCACGATGGCCAGGGCGTTGAGATTGGGAAAGGCCTGGGCATGTAGATGAACTCTGGTGTGGTGGGCCTCAAAGGCCATGGTGAGGACCTCGCGGCCTTCCACGGGTTCGCAATGCCAGCCTTGCTGCCCAAAGGCGTCGGCGACGGAATGAAGCTGTCGGGAAATTGCCATCGCCGGAACCATGAGATTACCGGAGGAGGAAGGGAAGAGTTTTTGTCATTGGAACCATGCGGCGAATTGACCAGAGTCGAACTGAGGGATGAAAAAATATCTTGGATTATTGGCTTCCACTTGCGTGGTCACAGCTCAGGTGGAAATCCTTTCGATCGAATTTAATCAGGATGATCACGCGGAGTTTGACCTCTGGCCCTTGGCGTTTTCGGGGACGGAATCCTCGGCGGATTTTACGACGGATGCGGGAGTGACTTCAGGGACCACGACGGTTGTGATCTCGACGAGCTCGGGGTTTGGAGTTCCGGGAAACCGGGGGAGCTCAGATGGTTCTCCTCCGGGGTATAGTTATCAGCGATTGTATGAAGATTTGTTGATCGCGACATCGCCTACAGGTGCACTGACTTTGGACTTCAGTGGTTTGCATCCGAATCATTCGTATCAGTTTGTGCTCTATGCTTGGGATCCGGGGGCGTCCAATGCGTCGGATAAAGTCTGGACGGTGACCGCTGGAACGGGCGATCCGGTGTCGGCTTCAGTGAATTTCCAGGATGCCTTGGTGGATAATGATTCCTTTGCAATGGTTTTCGAGATCGAGACGACGGCGAGCGGAGTATTTCAAGTGACGAATACCGCGGGACTTCCGCAGTCGGCAATCAATGGGTTTCGATTGTCAGCTTCCGAAGTGAATCCTGATGCACCGCCTGAGATTACTGCGGAGCCAACGGCCACATGGGACGGTGGTGATGAAATCAAGATTGAAGTGGAAGTCGTCGGGGCGGAGCCATTGAGTTTTCAGTGGTATCTGGATGGAGTGGCGATTCCTGGAGCGACTCTCGAGAGTCTTACCCTTAATGCCGAAGACTGGGATCAAGCGGGCGACTATACCGTGCGGGTGAGTAATGCGAATGGCTTCGTTAATTCCGAGCCTGCGCAAATCACGATCGACATTCCGAAGTTTCCGACCCGGGAAGAATTGAGCTATGAGCCGCTGGGGCCATCATCCCGGCGGTCCGGAATCACGATCTCCGAGGTGCTTTATCATCCCGCTCAGCGGAGCGACGGGAAGGAGCTGGAATTCATCGAACTCTTCAACTCACAGCCCTGGGCGGAGGATGTTTCGGGTTGGCGGTTGAGCGGGGATGTGGATTTTGTTTTTCCGAATGGATCGGAAGTTCCCGGGGAGGGATTTTTGGTAGTCGCGAGGGTCCCCGAAAATGTGGAGAGCGAATATTTAATCTCGGGAGTCGCGGGTCCGTGGAAGGGTATTCTCTCAAATCAAGGCGGAAGGATTCGGTTGCGCAAGCCATCGGATGCCATCGTGCAGGAGCTCAATTATAACGATGAATTTTCGTGGCCCGCAGCGGCGGATGGAGCGGGGCATTCTCTGATTCTGGCGAGAGCTTCTTACGGTGAAAATGATGTTCGTGCCTGGGAAGCCAGCCACGCTATTGGGGGATCGCCGGGAAGTTTCGATACGATTCCGAGCGATGATTTGGATCAGGTCTTCGTCTCTTCTGTCCTGGCGAATTCGGAGGCTCCGGTGGAGGATTTTGTGGAGCTTCGAAATGCGGCGCCTTACCCGGTCGATCTCTCGGCTTGTGGCTTGAGTGATGCTCGAGATTCTCTAGCTCTTTTTCAAATTCCTGCCGCCACGACGATCCCGGCGGGCGGGACGATTCGTTATACGGAATCTGAGTTGGGCTTTTCGCTGAGTTCGGGAGGCGATGCGGTTTACCTGACCGATCCAAGTGAGACTAGGATTCTGGATGCGGTGGTCGTTCCGGCTTCGTCGACCGGCGTGCCATTCGTGCGACCGCGCAGCGATGCTCCTCTTCGGCCGCAGTCACAGCCATCGATTGTGATCAATGAACTGATGTTTCATCCTCCCACTCACGATGATGCGGATGAATGGATTGAGATTCATAATACCGGGCTTCTGACCAGAGATCTGAGTGGATGGACTTTTACCGATGGGATTGATTTTGTGATTCCCAACGGAACGCAGATTCTTGCAGGTGGATTTCTGGTGATCGCGAAAGATCGGGCTCAAACTTTGGCCAATCATCCCGGACTGGATGCCAATTCAGTGGTGGGAGATTACGAAGGGACGCTTTCTGATGCCGGTGAGAGAGTGGCATTGTCCCGCTGGGAAGATGGTTTTTTGGTGGTTGAGGATGAGGTGCGCTACCGTGACTCTGATCGCTGGCATCGATTCTCGGACGGACGGGGGGCAACTCTGGAAAGAAGGGATTCGGGAGCGGGTTCGTTTGGGGCATCGAATTGGGTCGATAGTGATGAGTCGGCCAAAGCAGGATGGACCACGGTTGAATTCAACGGAACCCTGGCTCATGGAAACAGCGCCGCGCCGGCGGATCAGGTGCAGATGTTTTTGTTGGGACCGGGTGAGGCTCTGGTCGATCAAGTCGAAGTGATTCCCGACGGTGGATCCAATATTTTGGCGAATGGAGATTTTGAAAGCGGAACCTCGGGGTGGTTTTTTCAAGGGAACCAGAGGCGATCACGACTGGAAGCGGGGGAGTCCTTTGAGGGATCGAATTCATTGAAGTTGGTGTCAAGCCGTCGGGGAGACCCCGGTCCGAATCGGGCGCGTGCCGTCCTTTCCCGGACTTTGTCATCGGGATCGAAGGCGACTCTGCGAGCCAGGGTTCGTTGGTTGGCGGGGCATCCTGAGTTTATCCTGCGCTTTCGCGGCAATTGGTTGGAGGCGGCGGGTCGGCTGAATGTTCCCGCTAACCTGGGAACGCCCGGGGCGGTGAATAGTCAGGCGGTGACTAATGCGGGGCCACAGATTGAGGAGCTGAGTCATCGACCAATTCTCCCTGCGGCAGGTGAGGATATTGATGTTTATGCGCAGGTTTCTGATTTCGATGGGATCGGAGCGGTGACTTTGCGTTACCGGATTGATCCTTCCTCCTCCACGGCTGATTTGTCGATGAATGATGACGGAACGGGCGCGGATTTAACGCCGGGAGATGGTATTTATTCTGCCTCAATTCCGGGGCAGGCAAGTGGCTCGCTGGTGGCGTTTGAGGTTCTCTCCGACGATGCACTTTCGGCGAGTGCGTCTTATCCGCCGGATCGCGAGGCCTTGGTTCGGGTAGGCGAGCCCGAAAATGGGGAAGGGTTTGGAACCTATCGCATGTGGATTACGGAGACTTCCCTGAGTGAATGGGATGCCCAGCCATTTAGGAGTAATGATCCGTTTCCGATCACCTTTGTCTATAACGGAGCGCGGGCGATTTACGATGCAGGTGCTTTTTACGGAGGCAATAAAGACTCGCACAGTTTCCCGACGAGCGGTTCGGTTTCCTATGATGTGACATTGCCCGATGGCGATGAATTTTTGGGGGCGGACAAGCTGACGCTCGATTACCCGGTGCGGGACGTCACGAATCAGCGGGAGCAATTGATGCATTGGTTTGCGGATCGATTGAAGCTGCCCACCTTGCATCGTCGGGACGTCTATCTGTACATGAACGGCATTCGTCGTCGCACGATTTATCACGATGCCGAGCAGCCTGACGGAGTGTTGGCCAATTCCCACTATCCCGGAGACAAGGGAGAACTTTTCAAGACGAGTAATGACAACGAAACGAGTGACAGCGGAGTGCGGGCTCGTCCCTTTGTGCGAAATGTCATCGATGTTTTCGAAGCGGATGGAGAGACCCGCGCGGCGCGCTACCGCTGGACCACCGGCGCCCGGGCCCGGGGGAGCCGGACTCGTCTTGACGATACAAGCATTGTTGATTTGGTGACGCGGGCCGATGACTCCGGACCGAACTATGAGAAGAATCTGCTCGAGATCATCGACATGGAAAATTGGATGCGGACCTGGGCCTTGATTGATCTTGCTTCGTTCTGGGATGCCTTTGGAAATCCCAACTGGAAAAATACCTATTTGTATAAACCCAACGGAGGAAAATGGGTGCAGTTCACTTGGGATTTTGATGTCGGTTTGGGGGTCTTTAACGATCCGGTGAACCAAGGACTATTTCCCTCGAATGTGGATACCAACTTGAGACGCATGTATGATAACCCGACATTTGTGCGGGCCTATTGGCGTGCGATGGAAGAATCGTTCGGGGATTTCTTTTCGGGTGCCGGAGTGACGCCAACTCTCGAGAGGAAGCGAGCGGCTTACGCGGATGCAGGGCTTGGGTTCACTTCCCCGTTCTCTCCGAGTGGACCTTACAGTCTTTCGGTTCCCAACTGGATCGATCAGAGAGCAGCCTTCATTCTTCCTCAGCTCAATGCGGTCAATGAACCCTTCCAGCTTGTTTCGCCAACGGATGGATCATCGGTCTCCGAGCAGACCATCACCTTGTCGGGGAGAGCTCCGGTGGGAGCGGTGGTGATTGACGTGAATGGCATTTCGCTCGACCTGAATTGGATTTCGGTGGGTGATTGGTCGGCTCCTTTTGTGCTGCAACCGGGAGAGAATCTGCTCCTGATTCGGGCTCTCGATTTGGAGGGGATGGAAATCGCCAGTGAGGTGCTGACCCTCACCTACACCGGGGTGGAAAGTTGGCCGAGCCTTGTCATTAACGAATGGATGGCTTCCAATCAAAATGCGGTTGCCGATCCCGTGAATGGCCGGTTCGACGACTGGATTGAGTTGGCAAACCCCGGGCTGTCAGCGGCGGATCTTTCGGGGTGGTTTTTGAGTGATGATCCCGCTGATCCTTTTAAGTTTCAGATTCCCGACGGCTTCAATATTTCTGGTGAAGGGTATTTGATGGTCTGGGCTGATGATGAGATCTTGCAGAATGATTTGTCTGCCCGCCCTGATCTTCATGTGCCCTTTAAGTTGGGTGTCGATGGAGAGAGTATTTTGCTTTCCGCTCCCGATGGGTCGTTGATTGATCGGGTGGATTTTGGTCGTCAGTCACCGGATAAGACGATAGGGCTTTCGGAGGGTGAAATTGCCGCCCTCGCTTCCCCGAGTCCGGGTACTGCCAATGGTCGGGTTGCGGTTGATCCAAGTGCGACCTATTCAATCGACGGGAATCTCATCACCTTTTCGGTCATCGCCGAACCGGGATTTCTCTACGAAGCCGAGGTAAGTGGGAATTTGGAGAGCTGGGAGGCGCTGGGTTCGCCGGTGTTGGCTGATAGTACGACGCTTCCTTTTACCGATGTGCTTTCTGAGACCCGCCGGTTTTATCGATTTAGGAGATTGCCATAAACGTGGGTTTTGATTTCCAATCGTTGGAATTCCTGTTTTTAATTGGAGGAATGAATAGAGT
>JAKMEV010000071.1:0-2163 GCA_022425785.1 Akkermansiaceae bacterium
CCCATATCATCACCGAGGAAGAAATTGATATTCGAACCACCCAGCCGAATTACGGTTGCCGCCGGTGCAGTTCCGATTCCCGGGATGATGCTACGCTCGAAGAAGAAGTTTCCACCGATGCTCTGACCGGCGACGGCAAGAAGCGTATCGACTGCGACAAAGCGAATGTAGTCGCCCGTATCCAGAACAAGAGGAAGATCAACACCACCAACCTCAACCGAAGTGTTAATTGCCATGTTCGTGTTGTTGATCTCAAGAACAAGATCGGACCTAAGGCTAACACCCGGGATGTTTTTAAGTTCAACCGTTCCACTGATCCTTCCGGCAAGTCCCTTAGTGGTAACGTTGTTGACGGTATTCTCAATAACAAGAAGGGTTCCCATCCCCTTGGTCAGGCTAATATACTCTTTCTGTCCGTCACCCAAGCTGAGTGCGACATCAAGAGCGGTAATGCTCAATAGAGTGCCGGTTGATGTAGTGACATTCTCGATGGCGAAACTACCCGATAGACTTTGCCCTGCGATACTCAGAACAGCATTTGCAACTCCGATGCGAAAGTAAGGTCCAGCAGGAAGATCAATATCAACGGTGTTTTCGCCCACCTGAACCGAGTCAATGACGCGGCCATTGGTGTTGTTAATTTCAAGACTGAAGGTTCCGCTCAGCTCCACGCCATTGACAAGACCTCCGATATCGACAGTGGCATTCAACGTTCCGGCGATACCTCCAGTGTTTGGAAGGATGTTCCCATTGGTGTCGGTCGAGTCAGGAAGGATCAGAAGCGTTCCACTTCCGTCGGTGATCGCCACTCCCGAGAAGTCGAGATTGAGATTCTCAACAATGATCGTGAGACGATCCTGTCCATTGCCGTTGGTTTCTTTCCGAACGAAGAAGTCAGCTTCGAGCACGACATCGGCGACCGAAACATTTCCACCAAGCGCGGCGAATTCGAAGAACGGACCACCCTCGATACGTGTCGCGGCGGCATCATCGAGGATTACCGGAGCTATTCCGGAGTTGACGCGGATGATGATCTCATTGGCAGAAATGGTGACCGGCCCGAGGTTAAGTGAAGCACCTAAGACCAACTGGCCCGCGACACCCTCCTGGGTCACAAGGAAGGCTCCATTGATATTGGTGATTTCGGCGAGGCCTTCGCCAAGGTTAAGATTAGCATCCTCCACGACGAGGGAGAGATACTTGCCGCCATCGGCTCTGACACCCTGCTCGAACTGGAAGGTTCCATTGAGGGTCTGACCGACAATTACGACATCAATCTCTTCCGCACGGAAGCGCATGAATGGCGCGCCCACTCCGGCGGCGGGAACCATTAGCGTGACATCGTCTGCATCCGGAATCTCGATCGTCTCAGAAACAGGGACCGTTCCGGTGTTGAAGAGAAGTGCCATCTGAGCCGAGATCGTGATTCCTGGAATGCTCTCGGTAAAGTTTCCGCTGATCGCTCCTGCGATGCCATTTTGATCAATGCGGATGGCAGCGCGGCCTTGGTTAATGCTGACGAGGTTCTGGGTGCCATCGCCGATTCCGATGAAGACATCGCTCGCGGCAATGCGGAGAACCTGCTGGCCGTTCTCAGTTACTTGCTCAAAGACAAAGTTTCCGCTGAGCGTCTGACCGAGGAGATTCAACTCAAGCGCAGTCGCTACGACCTGAAGATAAGGACCAGCGTCGAGGTTCACATTGACGGTCTGCGTTCCAATCTGGATCACTTCTTGAACGGTTTCCGCTCCGGTGTTAATCTTAAGGCTGAAGTTTCCGCTGAAGCTGACATCCACGTCTGGGACGGTGAGGGCAACGGTGCCGCTCGCTTGTCCGGCAAAGCCAGCTGGTGTGATGACGAAGGCTCCATTGCCATTAGTGATGGAAAGGCCGGCATCATCGGCTTCCCCTGCTCCGCCGCGATCACCGAGGAAGATGTTCATTCCTGAAACTCCGATCTTGATGAACTTCGGAGCGGTCAGGCCGCGATCTTGAGCCTCTTGCGTGATCTGTCCCTCGGTCTGCTCGAAGCTGAAGGTGCCGCCCAGCTCTTGGCCGAAGATGGTGACCTGTGGAATTGTCGCGGTGATGCGGACGAATGATCCGGCAGGGAGGGTGACGGGAGTGCCGCCGACATCGAGTGTCTGGGAAGTCGGGGTGGTG
>JAKMEV010000079.1:0-7642 GCA_022425785.1 Akkermansiaceae bacterium
GCCCGTCCTAGCGTAGAAATCCCGTAACCTCACTATCTATATGAACAAACCTTGCTCCGGAAACCCCCTCGCCAGCGATTACTCCCGACGCGGATTCCTTCAGGTCGGCCTCCTTGGCGGACTTGGACTCACCCTCCCGCAATTCCTTCAAATGGAAGCGCAGGGAGCTCAAAAAGACTACAAGACTCGCGAAGGCGTTGCCAAATCGGTCATTCAGATCTTCCTTCCCGGCGGAATGGCGCATCAGGAATCCTGGGATCCCAAGCCTTACGCTCCCTCGGAATACCGAGGTCCTTTTTCTCCAATCAACACTACGATTAAGGGCGAGAAGTTCAGTCAGTATCTCAAGGCAACCGCGAAAGTCGCCGACAAAATGACGATCATCCGCTCAATGGCACACGGTGAAGCGGCCCACGAGCGCGGGACACACAACATGTTTACCGGATACAAGCCTTCACCGGCACTTGAGTATCCCTCCATGGGTGCGGTGGTCGCTCACGAGCTCGGAGTTCGAAACAGCCTGCCACCTTACGTTTGCGTACCCAATGTTCCGAACGAATTCGCGAACTCCGGTTATCTTTCTTCCGCTTACGGTCCTTTTGCCATCGGAGCAGATCCTTCCCGGGGAGATTTCAAAGTTCGCGATCTCAATCTCCCGGGCGGAGTCGATGATAAGCGCTTCTCACGCCGCCGGAGTCTTCTCGAGACCGTCGACAATCATTTCCGTGAGTTGGAAAAGTCAGACGCTCTGGATTCTATGGACGCGTTCTACCAGCACGCCTACAGCCTCATTTCGTCCCAGGAAGCGCGCGAGGCATTCAATCTGAAAGCTGAGCCCGAGGCCCTTCGTCAGAAGTATGGCATGAACCAGCCGGGACAGCGCATGCTTCTCGCTCGTCGTCTTGTCGAAGCCGGAACGCGATTCGTCTCGCTTACCGCTGGAGGATGGGATCACCACGACAATATTAAGAGTGCCATGAGCAGAACGCTTCCACCGGTTGACCAAGCGCTTGCGACTTTGATTTCCGACCTGGACGAACGGGGACTTCTCGACTCGACCCTCGTCATGGTGACCTCTGAATTCGGTCGTACGCCAAAAATCAACGCCACAGGTGGTCGCGATCACTGGCCACGGGTTTTCTCAGTCGCCCTCGCTGGTGGCGGAACGCACCGCGGTATGATCTACGGCAGTTCTGACGCCCTCGGCGCAGAGCCCGAAGAGGATCGCGTGGAGATCGAAGATCTCGCTACAACCGTCTACAACCAACTTGGCATCACGGGTGATAAGGAACTTATGTCACCGGGCGACCGCCCCATCGAGATTGTCGATGGAGGCAATGTCATCGATGGAATTCTCGCCAAGAAAGCCTAATCAGGCTTTTAACCCACAGAACAACAATCCCATCTTACAATGAAGAGTCTTCTCTCCATCCTAGCCCTGTTTTTATCAATTGGCACATCCTTAGCCTTTACCCCGAGCCTTACTCGCGTCGAACCTCGTGGCGGCCAGATTGGCACCGAAGTTAAAGTGAGCTTTTACGGTGATCGTCTTTTCGAGCCCCAAGAAGTCATTCTCTACAAGCCGGGTATCACGGTGAAGTCGCTTGAAAAAGGAAAGGATCAGAAGAGCGCCAAAGCAGTTCTGGTAATTTCGAAAGACGCAGCACTCGGAGAGCATCCTCTTCGACTACGTTGCAAAGCTGGCATCAGCTACATGCGATCATTCTGGGTGGGACAATTTCCTACTGTTCACGAAAAAAGAACCGAGGATCGAAAAGGAGATCTCAATAACGAATTCGACAGCCCACAAGAGGTTGCCATAAACGTCACTATTCAGGGTGTCGCAGACCGTGAAGATGCTGACTACTATCGCGTCAAAGCAAAGAAGGGTGAGCGGCTTTCTGTCGAGGTCGAGGGAATGCGTCTGGGCCGGGTTAAATTCGACCCTTATATTGCCATCCTCGACTCCAAAAGGTTCGAACTCGCCGTCAACGACGACAGCCCGCTCTTGATGCGTGATTGTGCCGCTTCGATCATTGTTCCGGAAGATGGCGAGTATACCGTCCTCGTCCGCGAATCATCCTTCGAAGGTACAGCGGCCTGCCAATACCGGCTCCACATTGGAAACTTCCCCCGCCCTATGGCTGTCTACCCACCCGCCGGAAAGCCAGGTGAAGAAATCGAGCTCACTTTCATCGGGGATCCCAGCGGCGACATCAAATCCAAGATCAAATTAGGTAACAAAAAAGAATCACATCACATCAAGTCAGGTAACCTACTTTCCCCATCGGGAAATCTCGTCCACATTTCTCCGCTCAACTACCTCAACGAGAAGGAGCCCAACGACAGCTCCAAGACCGCGAACCCGGTCGAGAATGCCCCCTCCGCTCCGGTCGCGTTCCACGGCATCATTTCCAAGGTGGAAGACAAGGACTGGTTCCGCTTCAAAGCCAAGAAAGGCGAGAAACTCCGCATCCAGGTTCTCTCAAGAGCACTTCGTTCACCTCTCGATTCCACCATCATTGTTCGCTACGCGAAGGATGGTAAATACATCGGGGCCAACGACGATCAGTCCGACGGCATCCCCGATAGTCGTTATGATTTCGATGTTCCTGCGGATGGAGATTACACCGTTAACATTGCCGATAAGTTGGACCGAAAAAGTCCCGGCCACGTTTACCGCATTGAGATCTCCAAGAAAGAGCCTTCGCTATCGCTCACTCTGCCACCACAGCGACGTGCCGACACGCAGCTCCGCAAGATGATTCAAATCCCCCGCGGAAACCGCATCGCCATTGTCCCGAACATTTCCCGCGCTAACATAGGCTGCGACATCAATTTCCACGCTCCGAAACTCCCTCAAGGTGTCACGGTGCAAACGCCTACCATTCCAAGGAACTTCAGCAACTTCCCCATCCTTTTCGAGGCGAGAGCCGACGCGCCCATCGCCGGCGGACTTTACGCTTTCGAAATTGAAGATCCTGAAACGAAACTTCGCGGACCATTCAAGGAAAAGATTTCCCACGTCTACGTCAACAATCAGGGGGAATTCCACTCCACTGACTCAGAGCGACTCGCCGTAGCTGTCATCGAAGAAGCACCCTTCCACCTGGACCTCTTTGCCCCGCCTGTCCCTCTGGTCAGAAACGGCACGATGAATCTTAAAATCACCGCACGCCGCGCCGAGGGTCACACCAAACCAATCACGGTAGCCATTCCCTGGAAACCAGCTGGAGTGGGAGCTCCCAACGAGGTCGTCATTCCCGAGGGAAAGAACGAGATCAACCTTACTCTCAACGCCAAAGGGGACGCTCCTCTCGCGGATTACAAGGTCCTCGTGACCGGACGATCGACTACGGACAAAGGAGAGATCTTCGTGTCATCAAATTTCGCTCCGGTAAGAGTCAGCGACCCTTACGTCAATCTCACGCTCCAGATGGCAGCAACCGAGCCAGGAAAGAACACGACCATTATCGCCAAGGTTGAGACCCTCGAGAAATTCGACGGCGAGGCCAATATCACTCTTCACGCTCTCCCTCACGGAGTCACCGCGACCGAGCACAAGATCAAAGCCGACACCACGGAGTTAAGTATCCCCCTCACCGTCACAAATGAGACCCGCAAAGGAAAACATGCAAACCTCTTCTGCCAGGTCATCATTACCAAGGACGGGCATCCCATCCCGCACAATGTCGGACATGGCGGCACTCTCCGCGTCGATCCTCCGCCACCGGCTCCCAAGAAAAAGGCTGATACTCCCGCTGTGGCAAAGAAGGAAGCTCCTAAAAATGAAGCTTCCAAGAAGCCCCTCTCTCGACTCGAGCAACTTCGCCAAGCCAAAGGACAATGAAATCACTTCCACTCTTCCTTCTGACCCTCCTACCTGCTTCCTCGGCAACCTTCGAACAGGTAAAGCCCATTCTGGAGCATTCTTGCGTCGAGTGTCATAACGCCGATAAAGATAAAGGCGGCCTTCGCTTTGACGAACACGCCATCTTTCTCGACGGGGGCGATTCAGGTTCTCCCGTTAATTTCGAGAAACCCGCTGAATCAGAAATGATTCTCCGAGTCCTTCTCCCACATGACGACGACGACTTCATGCCGCCTTCGTCCAAGAAGACGCAACGTGAGCCCCTGACTCCGCAAGAGATCGATCTCCTTAAGGCTTGGGTCTCCGCCAAGGCTCCCTGGCCCGAGGGTGAGACACTTCAGCAAAGGGAAAAAGTCGTTACCGAAGATCCAAATCAACCCGATCCCGAATTAGTCTCCATCGGAGTTTACCCGAGCTCGGTCACGCTCGAGACAAAACGCGATTACCATCGCCTCATCGTGATTGCTACCGACAAGAATTCCGTCACCCGCGATGTTACCGCCTCCGCTCTTTATCAAATTACCGACACCAAACTCGCCCGTGTTGAAGGTTCGACTCTTTTTCCTCTCGCTAATGGTGCAACCTCGGTGAAAGTAAAGTTCCGCGGTAAGGAAGTAAGCCTTCCCCTCACAATAAAAAATGCGGCTGCCGACCGTCGGATCAGCTTCCAGCAGGACATCGTTCCGGTCTTTACCGCCGCAGGGTGCAACACCGGATCTTGCCATGGCTCCGCTCGCGGTCAGGACGGATTCATGCTCTCGCTCTTCGGATACGATCCCAAGGGTGACTACCATCGCCTGACTCGCGAACAATCCGGACGTCGTCTCAATCTCGCCGTTCCCGAGGATTCGCTTCTCCTCACCAAATCAATCGGACTCGTACCTCACACCGGAGGAAAGCTTTTCGAGACAAATCATCCCTTCTACGCCACCATGCTTGAGTGGATCAAAGACGGGGCCCACTACGATCCTGACGACGTGGCCCTCCCTGTGAAAATCGATGTCGAACCAAAACAATTTGTTTTGGAGGGGGAGAAAAAGAAAGTCCCTCTCACGGTCAAAGCCACATACTCAGATGGCACCGACCGCGACGTCACCACGCTTTCCGCCTTCACCACCTCAAACGACAATTCGGTGGCGATCGATCCCTCCTCCGGGCTTGCCGAGTCAAAAAATCGGGGAGAGGGATTTCTAATGGCGCGCTTCCACACTTTCACTGAAGGATCCCAGGCCATCGTCATCCCCGACAATCTAGAATACACGAGGCCACAAATCGCAGCGAACAACTATATCGACGAACACGTTCACGAGAAGCTCCACAAGCTTCGTATTATCCCTTCAGAGCTTTGCAGTGATGAGATCTTTGTGCGTCGCGTCTTTCTTGATATCGCCGGACTACTTCCCACCGAAGAGGAGCTCAATGCTTTCATGAACAACAAAGATCCGAACAAGCGTTCCATCTTGATCGACGAACTTCTCGAAAGAAAAGACTTCACGGAACTTTGGGTTATGAAATGGGCCGAACTTCTGCAGATCCGCACCACAGGGAACAACGCTAACGACGTGACCTATAAGGCCGCCCTTCTCTGGTATAACTGGCTTCGTGACCAGATCGCCGAGAATCGCCCCTTTAATGAGATTGTTGAGGAAATGCTTTCTTCACGAGGTGGTACTCACGATGTCCCGACGACAAACTACTACAAGGCCGAAAATGACGTGAAGAAGCTCACTGAAAACGTGGCCCAAGTCTTCATGGGAACACGGATCCAGTGTGCCCAGTGCCACAACCACCCCTTCGACCGCTGGACCATGGACGACTATTATGGCTTCGTCTCTTTCTTCACCCAAGTAAAACGCAAGCGAGGTGAAGATCCCATGGAGCAGATCATCTACGATGGCAGTGGCAGCATCAAAAACCCCGTCACCGGTCAGAATGCCGAACCCAAATTCCTCGGCGGCGAAAAGATTGAGGTCAAAAATCAAACCCGCCGACAGGCCGTCGCCAAGTGGCTCACCGCTCCAGGCAATCCCTGGTTCGCCCGAAACACTGCGAACATCGTTTGGTCCCACTTCTTTGGAATTGGCATCGTCGACCCTGTCGATGACGTCCGCATTTCCAACCCGGCAACCAACCCTGAATTACTCGATGCGCTTGGCGGGAAATTTACCGAATACAATTTCGACATGAAGAAGCTCGTTCGCGATATTTGCAACTCGCGCACTTATCAGCTCTCGACGAGAGCGAACTCCACCAACGAGGCAGATAACACCAACTTCTCCCACGCCCGTGTCCGTAGACTTCGTGCTGAGATCCTACTCGATACTCTTGCGCAGGTCACCGACACGCCGAACAAGTTCCGCGGACTTCCCCTCGGATCACGCGCAGTCAACATTGCCGATGGAAACACCTCGACTTATTTCCTCACCACTTTCGGTCGTGCCACTCGTAAGACCGTCTGTTCCTGCGAAGTAAAAATGGAGCCTAATCTTTCTCAAGCTCTCCACCTCCTTAATGGTGATGCCGTAAACAACCGAATTCAAAGAGGCCGGGTTGTTCAAAATCTGCAGAAGGAAGGAAAGAACCCAGAAGAAGTCATCAGATCCCTTTATCTCCGTACTGTTTGCAGACCTCCAACTGATGTGGAGTCGAGCAGGCTCAACAATGTTCTTTCTGAAGCTGAAGAACCCGCCGAAGTGACTCAAGTCCTTGAGGACATCTTCTGGGCTCTCCTCAATTCAAAGGAGTATCTCTTCAATCATTAGGCTACGGCCTGACCAAATTCCTCCACGACATGAATTTGAATTTTCAGATGAAATCGACCCTGCCCGGATTGGCGACGATCTTGAACCTTGGTGGCCTCTCCGCACAGACTGCTGAGAAGGTCACCTTCGACGATCACGTCTTTCCAATTTTCGAGTCCAAGTGTCTCAACTGCCACAACCCTGACAAAAAGAAAGGAGATCTCGATCTCTCGACATACACCGGAACAATGGCAGGAAGTTCCGGTGGAAAGATTGCTCTGGCTGGCGATGGCGGAAGTTCAAAACTCTTCACTGTCACTGTTCATACGGAGGAACCCGTAATGCCCCCCGAAGGTGATAAGATTGCCAAGAAAGACGCTAATATAATCCGCGCCTGGATCGACGGAGGTCTTCTTGAAAATAAAGGTTCCAAGGCCCAAAAGAAAAAGAAGCCAGCTTTCTCGTTGGCCGCCGTTCCCACATCGAACAAGCGCCCCGAAGGCCCGCCTCCCATGCCCAAGGATCTTCTTCTGGAACCTGTCATGGTCGCTGCACGCTCAACCGTGATCAACGACATGGACGGCAGCCCCTGGGCACCTTTAATTGCGGTCACAGGTCAACGCCAAATCCTTCTCTACAACACCGACACCCTCAACCTCGCGGCCGTTCTTCCATTTCCCAAAGGACAACCGGAAACAGTCTCCTTCCATCCCAGCGGCAAATACCTCCTCGCCGGGGGTGGCATTGGCGGGAAATCAGGAAGCACCAAAGTTTGGGACGTAGTAACCGGAAAGGTCATGATGGAAGCAGGCAAGGAATTCGACTCCGTCATGGCTGCTGACCTTCGGGCAGATCTTGGAGGCATAGCCCTTGGTGGGCCCTCCCGCCTTATCAAGCTCTGGGATACCCAAGCTAGCGAGCAGATCAGGAGCATCAAAAAACACACCGACTGGTTGATTTCACTCGCCTATTCCTACGACGGGATTCTCCTCGCTACTGGAGACCGCAATAACGGAGTGCAAGTATGGGA
>JAKMEV010000103.1:0-21930 GCA_022425785.1 Akkermansiaceae bacterium
CCGCAGTTGTTGCTCGGAGAGATCTGAAAGGAGACCGGATGGCATGAGTGAAGTGTTGGAGGTCTTTTGAGAGGTGATTTGGCGACGCTCGATCAGATGATCCTTTCCTCCCAGTGGACGAATAGTGAGCGAGTGCTCGTTTTGATTGGTAAGGAAGCCGCTAAGAGTTTGTTGGTCCTTCGTAGTGACGGTGATGGTTTGGAATCCTTCCCGGATCTCAGCTGCCGGATTTACGATTGCGAGAAGAAGGTCGGAAATGCTGTTACGCTGGTAGGCTGTTAGGTCCGGACCGATCTGACCGCCTTCATTGTAGAGGAAGTGACAAGAGGCACATCGTTCAAGGTAGAGCTTGCGACCGGTCTGAGGGTTTCCCGAAGTGGTTTTGAGAATGTTGGAGATGCGGACGATTTCCTTTTTGAAATTGTCTTCTGATTCGACAGGAAGAGTTTTTCGAAGTGCTTGAGGAAGGTTTTCTCGAATAAGGGGAGTGAGATGGGAGCTCGCAATGTCACCGCTTTGAATTGCTTCCAGCCAGGTTTTTGCCCATTCAGGGCGGCTGGTGAGAAGATTGGCGACGAGGTCTTGAAGACTTCTGGGGAATGAATTGAATCTTTTGACGAGAGTCATTCCGGTTTGCGGAGCGGAGTAGGAAAAGAGAGCGTTGATTGCTGCGCGCGCAACTTCCGGATCTCTGTGGTTTGTAAGATTTAGAAAAAGTGACTCAGCCTGAGGGGAGCTGATGACTGGAATGATTTCCAGGAGTTTCGAGGGAGAGGCTTTTGGGTTTTTTAAGAGAGAAATTCCCTCTGCGATGGCATTTGAGTCGTTGAGTTTTATTTTGAGAGCAAGGGAGTTGTTTCCCGATTGGACGAGTAAGCGGGCCAGTTCAGCAGGGATTATTGAATCTGGGGTGAGAGCCAGTGAGACTGATTTTGTCAAAGATGCCTGATGAGCTATTTGGGACTCTTGAGGTGGAGTCGCTTGAATGGGATCAGCAGTTTTTTTGTAAAGTGAGAGGCAGGCTTGAGCATGCCTTTGTGTGTTTTCCGCAATCAGGCGCCGCGCAAGATAGCATAACAGTTTTTTCGTTGTAGGACCGTTTCGGGTATCTCCGAGAAGTTCGACGGCCTTTTCGGGGTCTTCAATGACACGGGATTCGATAGCCCACCAATACAATTGGAGGGATGGCGAGAGTGAGAGGTCTTCGTCGCCTAAGCGCAAATTACCAAGAATATCCCAGAAGTCCTCGCTGGAAAGGGCTTGCGTTCTCAGCTCGAAGAGAAGTTGTGCTTCATATTCCACAGATGCATTTTTCATGGTGGTGAAAAGTTTCCCTTTGTCCTCTTTGAACCAAGATCCCTGGTATGAATCAAAGAGAAGGCGAAGAACCCAGGTGCGGACGTGAGGATCGTCATGATGTCGTTGATCCATGAGAATATCTTTGCCGTCTACTCCCTTCCGATCCAGAGCCCAAAGTGATTCGAGGACATCCTGGGGATTTTCACTTTCAAAAAGTGGCCTAATGGAGTCATTGCGATCCGGGCGGCTCCAAAGAATCCGGCGTGCGGTTTCGCGAGTCCAACGATTGGAGTCACGAAGTTTTTCTACGAGTTCCGAGGTGCTCAGTTTGTTAAAGGGGAGGGGCTGAAATTCCTTAGCTCCCTTTTTGCGGACTCGATAGATCCGTCCGTCGGATTTGTTGATCTGCCCTTCATGGTTTTTCATGTGGTTGACTTGCTTGTCCCGCCAGTCAGCAACATAGATCGCCCCATCGGGTCCGGGCTCGATGTAGACCGGGCGGAAGAGGGGGGCATCACCGGAGAGAAGAGGATCAAGATATTCGGATCTGAAATTAAGGTCCGCTGAGGTGAGGGTCGAAGCTCCAACTGTATGAAGAAGGGTATTGGCCCACAGCAGCGAGCCTTCGAATCGTTTTGGAAGTTTGCCGCCTTCATAAACTGCGACGTTGGTGGAGAGCCGCTTCCAGCCGGGGTGGTCGATCGAAGGGAGGTGGCCATAGACGTAGGGGTTCGAGAATTCGCCATGTTTTTTGAAGGTCTTTGCGTAGTAAGCACCGGGCAAATAGTAGCTTCCGGGAGTGGATCCGTTGTGTCCGGAGAAAAGGCGTCCCTTGGAGTCGAATTCACAGCTCCAGAGATTGCCTCCTCCTTCGGCAAAAACTTCGTAGATCTTCCGGGCAGGATGGTAGCGCCACATCAGCTGCCCCATTCGATCGATCGTTGGTTGATCGCTTCCGGGGATTTTAATTTTACTGGAAACGGTGGACCCCTGCGACGCGTAGAGCCATCCGTCGGGGCCCCAGGTGAGGGAGCTGGCAAGAGAGTGCGTGTCTTCAATGCCAAAGCCTTCGAGGAGGACTTCCGGGTTGCCGTCCGGTTTGTCGTCGTGGTTTTTGTCCTCGTAATAGAGAAGGTAGGGCGGTTGGAGAACATAGACCCCTTCCGGTCCAAACTCGAAGCTGGTGGCGAGGTTAAGTTGATCGAGGAAGGTTGAATGTCGATCGAACCGTCCGTCACCATTGGTGTCTTCGTGGATGGTGATGCGATCTTTCCCCGGATGGTAATCGGGATGCCCGGGAGGGGATGGTAGCCTGTCGTAGACCGCACGCCAATAGCGGTCGCGGCTCTTCATCTCGGTGCCCGCGGGCTCGGGATAACTACGATACTCCGCGATCCAAAGCCGGCCCCGGGCGTCGAATTTGATGAAGGCTGGTTGTTCGACTTGCGATTCGTTTAAGACAATCTCGCTCTCCAGATCGTCCGAGGTCGATTGCGCCCAGAGCGTGACTGGAAGAAGAGCGAAGAGGAATGTTCGCATCGTGGCTTAGGTGTAAGTGAGGAGGGCTTTGATCACTTTGCGTTCGGCGACCGCTTGCAGGGCCTGGTCGATGTTGCCGATGGAAAAGGTGTGTGTGATGAATTCGGCCGAGCTGAGTTTACCTTCGCGGATCCAATCGAAGATCGGCCCTTGCGCTTCTTTTTCATAAAGGCGGGTAGGCCACTGGTGAATGAAGATGTTGTAGTTGAAGTCAGCGAGGGAGTTGTTGATCGTAAATTCCTCGAGTCCGGCCATCACGCCGTAGACGCAGAGTGAGCCTCCGCGACGGAGTTTGGGAAGACTGTTATTCATGATCTCGGGTTTGCCCACGGCGTCGATAATGGCATCGAGGTTTTTGAGATCAGCGAGTTTGGGATTACCGGGGTCGAAGACGGCATCGGCACCGAATTCCTGGGCTTTGGCCTGTTTTTCGGGGTGTCGGTCGATGATGCCGATCCAGCCAAGTCCGAAAAGGCGACCAAGTTTGACAAAGCTCAGGCCGACTGGGCCGGCGCCGTAGATGAGGACGTCGTCACCGGGTTGCAGATGGAAATCGCGGAAGGCTCCCAAGACTTCGCGCCAAGTGCAGAGGAGGACGGCTTCCTCGGGGCTAATGTCGTCATCGAGAGGAGTTTGAATTTCGTAGCACTCGAACCAGCCGTGTTCTTCATCGGCCACTCCGTCGGCAACCATCGCTTCGTGGTCATTGGCTAAAACGTATTCGCAGAACCCGCCCCAGCCGGATTTCATTCCATCGACTTCGAAGTGGAGTCCACTAACGGCACGGCCGTCTATTTTGAAATTCTTCACCATGTCGCCGACTTCGACAACAGTGCCGACGCTTTCGTGTCCGAGAGCGAAGGGAAAGGCTTTTTCCATGCCCGGAAAGCGGCCATGGACGAGTTCGCTATCGGTGCTGTTGCAGACGCAGGCGAATTCGGTTTTGACGAGAGCTTGGTAGGGGCCGGGTTTGGGGATTGGGGTATCGACAATTTCGACGACTCCCGGAGCGGTGACGGAAACAGTCTTCATTTTCCTGTGTGTTTGAGGATGAAGTCCACGATGGGTTTTGGATCCTTGAGGCTGTGCGGATGGTGTCCGACGCCGGGTTTGTGGATGACTTTGATCGGGCCTTTAAGTTCAAGGTATCGCTTTTCGATGACAGCGGTGTTTTCCGAAACTGGAACGACCTTGTCATCGTCGCCAACGACGTGGAGGAGGGGAACCCCGGCTTTGGCAAGGGGAGCAAGCTTGTCGACCGGATTGCCTTTGTAGCTTTTCGCCTCTTCGGGGGTGAGCTTGTAGGCGGTGGTGATGGCCTTATTAACTTTTGGCCAGCTTTTAAAATCGCAGACTGGAGCATCGGCGTAGATACAGGAAACTTTTTCGGGATTCTTTGCCGCCCAGTTGAAAATAATCAAGCCGCCGCGTGACATGCCTTCGAGAGCGACCTTTTTTGAGAGTTGGTGTTCCTTGGTGACGTGATTGTAGAAGCGATCCCAGCGTTCAACTGCAGAGGGTGCGCCGTAGAGTCCTCCTACGTTACAATAGGCGACGTGAAATCCTTTTTTGAGGAGTGCGACGTCGGTCTGTGGTTCGTGCCCCCAAAAGCGAGCCCGCCAAATCCAAGGGCTTCCCTTGGCGGCCTTTTTGGGAGAAACGATTTTACAGCTCAGGCCATCAAGATTGAAATCAGTTTGCTCGAAGCCGTGAAATTTGGATTTCTTGCCAGCCCATGGATGGGCAAAGGCGAACTGGATGGGAGTGAGGATGAGGAAGAGGGCAAGCTTTGCGAGCGACGAATCCATAGAAGAGTCTTACGCTAGGAAGGTCTGATCTTCTTTCCAGAATAAACCGCCGGAATTCTTAAAACAAACGAAGAACAATCGTGTTTCAGAGAAAGACCCCCCGACGAATTCATGACCAATACCGCCGAGTGAAGGATGAGCCGGGTTTCCAACACTATTAATCACGATTCCCCGCCCCCCGAATAAACGCCGATCACTCGCTGAGCGGCGTTTTTTTTGAGCGGCGGTTGGGGAGAGTCAGCCAGTTGAATTGATGTGCTTTGCTGACTTCAAACTATTTTTTTTGATGGCTTTCTCCGATTGAACTCAGACTAACAGTGCCCCATATGGTCAGATTGCGCTCGATAATTTTCTGCAAGCTTGCCGATATTTGATCTCTGCGAAGATAGAGAGAAATTTGTTCTTTGTGGTCCGGGGTGACCCCTCGAAAGCTTTGCCAGATGTTGTCGTCTCGAAACTCCCCGAGGTAAAAATTCCCGGGCGTCTTTTTCCACCTTGTCCAAATGATCGAGATGTTTCAGGTAGTCTTCGATTGTTTTCGCTTCGCGGAATTCTTTTAGGACTTCTTTGGGCAGCTTCCCGGTCCATTTAACCGGTGGAGTTTTGAATTCCATATCGATCTCTTTCAGCTCCTGCTCATTGACTGGCGGCTTGCCTGAGGTATTAGGTGTGCTCTTTGCTTGCTCATGAGAGAGATAGAACAGGATTGAGCCCGGAAGCAAGGCGGACAGAATAATGGAGGTGCAGATGTTAATCAGGCTTCTTTCCTTCCGGTCCGGCCGCTTGTCAAAGCTGAGTTTTCCCTGCTTGGTTTTCGCTTGTTCCAGGGTGATTCTTCTGGATCTTCGCTCTCTTTTCCCGCCTCCCAGCGTCTTTCCAAAAGCTTGGGATTGAGAGATGGATGGTCAAGAATTTCCTTCAACGGGCTTTCGTCATGCCTGTTTGGCAGGGAGAGTTTTTTAAAATCGCTTAATTGAGGGGGACAAAATTTGGCGACTTTGGCGACCCTAAGCGATGATTCTTTTGACGACTTTGGCCGGGTTGACGCCGGTGAGTTTTTGGTCCAGGCCCATGAAGGGGAAGGTGAGTTTGTCGTGGTCGATACCGAGTTGGTGCAGGATAGTAGCGTTGAAGTCGCGGACCCGGACTTCGTCTTTGACGACATTGTAGCAGTAATCGTCGGTTTTTCCGTAGGTCATGCCACCTTTGATGCCGCCGCCGGCCATCCAGGTAGAGAAGCATTTTGGGTGGTGGTCGCGGCCGTATTGGTCGCGTTCCAACTTACCTTGACCGTAGGTTGTGCGTCCGAATTCTCCGGCGAAGACGACGAGGGTTTCATCAAGCATTCCACGTTGTTTTAGGTCTTTGATGAGACCGGCGCAGGCCTGGTCGACATCGTAGGCTTGTCCACGGATTTTCTTTGGAAGAGTGGAGTGGTGATCCCAGCCCCGGTGGAACAGTTGGATAAAGCGGACGCCTCGTTCCGCCATGCGTCGTGCGAGGAGGCAGTTGCGGGCGAAGGATCCGGACTTCTTCATTTCGGGTCCGTAAAGTTTTTCGTTTTGGGCTTCGTTTTCGCCGGAGAGGTCGGTGAGCTCGGGGACGCTGGCTTGCATCCGGAAAGCCATCTCCTGCTGTGCGATGGTTGTTTGAATTTCCGGGTCGCCGACTCTGGCCATATGCTCTTCGTTGAGCTTGGTAACGAGGTCGAGCATCTTGTGCCGGGATTCCCGGTTGACCCCTTTGGGATTGGAGAGGAAGAGGACGGGGTCGCCGGAGGGTTGGAAGGGAACGCCCTGGTGTTTTGAGGGGAGGAACCCCGACCCCCAGAGTCGGGAATAGAGGCCCTGGACATTGCCCATGCCGCCTGTCCAGAAGGCGGAGTTGAGGACGATGAAGTCGGGGAGATTTTCGTTGAGGCGTCCGAGACCATAGGAAAGCCAGGCGCCCATGGACGCTTTGCCGGGAATTTCGGTGCCGGTGCAGAAGAGGGTTTTTCCAGGATCGTGATTGATCGCGGTAGTGGAAGTGGAATTGATGAGGGCGAGATCATCGGAGACTGAGCCCAGGTTCGGGAGGAGTTCGGAAAGCCACATGCCATTGGAACCATGTTGCTTGAATTTGAACATGGAGGGCGCGACGAGCTTGGCCTTGCCTCGGGTCATCGCGGTGACGCGTTGACCTTTGTGAATGGATTCGGGGAGAGCTTCCTTGAAACGTTTGTGGAGCTCGGGTTTGTAGTCAAAGAGATCGAGTTGGGACGGCGCGCCGCCCATGAAAAGGAAGATGACGCGCTTGGCAGGGGATTTTGGGAGCCGGAATCCGTGCGTGCCGGTTTCGGCTTGCGCGGCCAGGTTGCCGAGGACGGTGGCACCAAGGCCCATGCCCGTAGTGTTGAGGAATTGGCGGCGGGTTTGTGGATCGAACATAGCGAGCGTAAGAAGGAGTTTGGACCGCGGTTGAACTATTCTTTGGATTTCTTTTACTCGTTGTCCTTATTAATGCGCGTCCCGGACCTTGAGCATGGTGTCGAGGATGGTGTTCCAGGTTTGTTGTTTTTCTAACAATTCATTGGAGAACATGCAGCCGTCCCAGCAGATGTGTTCGATTTTTCGGTCGGCGTGGTCTTTAAGCCATTCGGAAGAACAACTGACGATGTCGAGTTTTCCGTTCGGGTCGTCGGCGCGGCAGTGGCGGCCGGTTTTGTCGTGCGCGCCGGTGCCGTGGACGGTGCCGTCGTTTTGGGCGACGTGGAAGTCGATGGTCCAGGGGCGAAGCTTGTCGACCATAGGGCGATAAGCCGCCCAGAATTCTTCGTCGGTGTGGTCCTCTTTGACAAGGGTATGCTCGGGAGCATTGTAGCCGAGAAGATAGAGGTAAGTGTGGGCGAGGTCGGATTGGAAACCGACGGTCTCGGGTAGGCCAATAGCTTCTAGGAGATCGAGGGTATCCTTCCAGGAATGGATTCCACCCCAGCAGATCTCTCCTTCCATGGCGAGGCGTTCTCCGTTGTCGGCGGCGATGGCGGCGGCTCGTTTGATGGTGTCGGCGGCGAGTGCGGTGTTGCCAGCCGGGTCCTTGGCCCAGTCCTCCACGCCTCCGGCAGTATCGATGCGGATCGCTCCGTAATCACGCACGCCATGACTTTTGAAGATGTTGGCGACCCGGCATGCTTTTTCGACGGCGAGGACAAAATTGTCCCGATCGTCCTGCGATCCGAAGGCGGGACCTCCGACGGTACCCTCCCAGACGGGAGCGACAAGGGTACCTACTTTGAGGTTCTTGGAAGCGATGAGATCGGCGATTTTTTTAAGATCGTCTTCCGAGGCATCTGGGTCGGTGTGGGGGTGGAAGAGGAAGTAATCGACGCCGTCGTATTTCTGTCCGTTGACCTCGGAATTGGTGGTCAGTTCGAGCATGCGCTCGAGAGAAATTGGAGGATGGTCACTACCTTCCTCTTTCCCGACGAGACCGGGCCACATTGCGTTATGAACTTTGAGAGCACTCATGATGATTGTTAAATTATCGGGATGATTTGCGGGGGCAAGGATATTGCGAATTTAGAGGGAAGTTGAATTGCGTAATTGGTTATCCCGTCGAATGGCAATGAGGAGGGCGACGAGGGAGATAAGGATTGTGATGACAGAAGGTAGGTTGGTGATTTTAGGAATTAGGACAACGGACATGCTGATCTCGGAAAGTTTTTGAGAACCAGTGTGGAGAGGTTTCCGATGCCCAATGCGGTGATGGCAATTCAAGTCTACTCTTTTCGCTGTCTGAGCCACTGGGTCGATTAACTGGTAGGATGTGTTTGTAAAACCCGGGCAATTTCGGGGTCTTAGCTCACTTTAGTCGAAAGGGAATGGACTGCTTGTAGGTGTAGGGGACGGTTTGGCCGAGGCCGCTGCGGGCGGGGGTGAAGCGCCATGTGCGGACGGCTGAAATGGCGGCTTGGTCGAGGGCGGCGTGTCCACTGGATTTGGTGATCCGGGCCGAGGTGACTCTGCCGGAGGTGCCGACGACGAAGGTGATGATGCTGGTTCCTTCGTGGCCGGCTCGGCGGGAGGAGGAAGGGTATTTGGGCGATTTTCGGCTGACGGAGCCAGGTTTGACGGCAACGCGTTTGGCTTCGGCGGCGCGCTTGGCCGCTGCGGCTTTTGCCGCGCGGTCTTTGCGCATTTTTTCGGCGACGCGTTTTTTGGCGAGTTCCCGCTGGCGGTCTTTTTCTTTTTGCATGGCCGCAGCGCGGGCCTTTTCCTCGGCTTGCTTTTTGAGGAGGGCTGCCTGGCGGGCTTTTTCCTCGGCTTGCTTTTTGAGAGGGTCGGGATCGGGGGCAGGTGGTTTGACGGGCTCAGGTTTCGGTGGCGGAGTGGGCTCTGGCTTCGGAGGAGTGGGTTCCGGTTTGCGAGGCTCTGGCTTGGGAGGATTGGGGGCAGGAGCGGGCTCTGGTGGTTTTGGGGATTCTTCTATCTTCTTTTCGGGCGCGAGGAGGATGCTCAGATCGAGGAGGACAGGCTCGTCTTCAATTGGTGAACCAGGTTCTCGCTCGAGAACGATCCAAGCCACAGCGACGGCATGGAGAAGGATGGTGATAAAGATCACGCAAACCCAGATAAGGGGATGACTACTTCGCGGAGGCATCTTTTTTGTGATAACCGAGATCGATAATCCCGCATTCGCGAGCGGTTTCGATCACCGTAATGAAAGTTCCAAGGTGGGAGGTGCTGTCACCCTTGATTTCGAGTGAAGTGATGTCGGTGTGGTAAATGAGATCACGGAGACCGTCGGAAAGGGCGTTGAGTTCGATGGGGTTTCCTTCGAGGAGGAGCTTGTTGTCGGCGAGGATGATGAGGGTCAGGGATTCCAGTTCTTCACTGACGGGAGCGGCGGCAACGGGGCCGGTGGGGAGATCCACTCGGCGGTCGGGTTTGATGAACTGACTGCTCACCATGAGAAAGATGAGGAGCTGGAAGACCACGTCAATGAGCGGGGTCATATCGATCCCGGCATCTATGCGGCGCTTGCGGGTGATCAACATGGACTACTCGTCGTTCTTGGGAGTGGAGAAATACCATTCGCGGAGGTGCGAAGTGACTTCGTTGAGATCGTGGACCAGCTTATCGACACGGGCTTCGAAGATCTTGGCCATGGCCATGGCGGGGATGGCAACGAGGAGTCCGGCGACTGTTGTGAGGAGTCCGGTCCATATGCCATCGGCAAAATCGGCCGGAGTGACCGTTTCACCAAGTTTGGCGATTTTGGAAAAGGCAATCACCATACCCCAGACGGTGCCGAGGAGTCCGATAAGAGGTGAGATGGCCGCGATGAGGGCGAGAATACGAAGGCCGCGCTCGTGGCTATTGATGAGTTGGGAGGCGTGGCGCTCAGTGATGTTGAGGCAATGCTCTTCACCGCCCTGGGCTGAGGATTGGAAGGCGCTGCCGAGCGAGAGCAGGGGATTGATGTTGCCTTCGGGAGTATGGCTTTGCTGGAGTTGGGAGAGGGCCTTTCCGGTGCGATATCGTCGCAGGGCATAGAATACGAGGCGCTCGAGGATGATTGCCACGGAGATGAGAGAGAGAATCAGGAGGGGCCACATGAAGCCGCCGCCTTTGAGAAAGAGATCTTTTACTGAAAAGTCCATGAAGGTGGGGGAATGTTGCCGTTCTGTGCGCTGGATCGAAAGCCAGAAATCCCAATTTACGAATTGTTCGTGGATCGCGGCTATTTTTGGTTGAATCGATTCGGTCGCCTTTGGTAATGCGACCGAGCAGCAGCACATCGATGTCTTTGTCGCTTCTGGATTTATCGCTATTCCTGAGTTGGGTTCTGCTCCTCTTTCCGGATTAGCCGGACTTGGATTTCTGCGACGTCGTTGATAAGCGACTTGATTCCAACTATTTCGAAAGGGCCGCTTCGTTCAGGAGCGGCTTTTTTGTGCCGGGAAATACTAGGCGGTTTCTCAGTTTAAAAATTATTTTTCAATTCCTCTATTTCACTCTTGATAATGAGACTCTATCTCAATAATAAGCTTTCCGACATGAATACAAAGTCAGCATTACTTGCATCCATTACCGTATTATCCGCCGCTCCAGTTTTCGGGGAAGACATTGACCAAGCCTATCTCAGTGGGAGTGATAGCGGAGTCCAAGGAGGGTGGTGGGAAAAGACCTCGATAGGTGGCTATGGGGAGCTTCACCTGAACCAGGGAGATAAAGAGCAGATTGATTACCACCGCTGGGTTCTCTTTTTCAATCATCGATTTACTGATCGGATCAAAATGTTCTCCGAGTTTGAATTAGAGCACTCTCTCGCAGGAGATGGAAAACCCGGGGAGGTTGAATTGGAGCAGGCCTATATTGAGTTTTCTCTTGAAAATGGCTGGTCGGTCAAAGCTGGTCAGTATTTGATTCCGGCGGGGACTTTGAATGAGGTTCATGAGCCCGATACTTTTTTCGGAGTTGAGCGTAACAATGTGGAAAAAAACATTATTCCCACGACCTGGTGGGAAGGAGGAGCGAGCGTGACCAAAGTTAATGACAATGGTCTGAGTTTTGACTTTGCGGTGCATTCTGCTTTAGCTGTGCCGACAACAGGCTCGAAGGCCTTTAATATTCGCAGTGGTCGCCAGAAGGTGGCTGAGGCTGATGCGACTGACTATGCTGCGACGGCCCGTGTGCGTTATTCAGGGATTGAGGGGCTTGATCTGTCGGCCTTCGCAAATTACCAGAATGATATCGCTCGTGATAACGACGAAGACAACTCGGCTCTCTTGCTTGGGGCAACAGTGAGTTATCGCCACGGTGGATTTGGCTTGAAGGGCTTGATTGGTCAATGGGATATCGACGGAGCATCATTCGAAGCAAACGACGCTGACAGTCAATGGGGCTACTATATTGAGCCATCCTATACCTGGAGTTTTGGCGGAGACCAGAAGGTGGGTGTCTTCGCTCGCTATAGTCATTATGACTATGCCAAAAACCTCTTGAATGCCTCAGGTGGAGAATACGATGAGTATTCTGTTGGGGTGAATTATTGGCCCACTGACAACGTAGTTCTCAAGGCTGACTTCTCTCAGTCTGAGAAGAAAGGTGGAGATAACAATGAAACCTATAACTTTGGAGTTGGCTACAGCTTTTAAAAAACTGTGCCTCTTTTTCATGACGGCGTTCCTCCTGTGCGGGGGGGGCGCCTTCTCTGCTACCCGGGTGTATCAGAAGCCGTCGGATTTTGTGAAGTCGGCGCTCGGAGCCTTGCCACCAACGCAGGCGCTCAAGTTGACGGCGGCCCAGCAGAATACGGTGAGTCGGTTACTCGGGAAGCGGTATAAGACGACGACCATTCGATATTGGACCCGCAACGGGAAGACGGCATACATATTGGAAGAGATCGGGAAGGTGGAATACATCACCACCGGGATCTCGGTTAAAGGTGGTCGCATCGAAGGGATGAGAGTGCTGGTTTATCGAGAGACACACGGCATGGAGGTTGCGCGAACTGCGTTTACGAAGCAATTCAATGGAGTGTCGGTTAAGTCTGATAGCCAGTTGAGCCGTAACCCCCGTAATATCGCTGGAGCGACTCTTTCAGTAAGGGCGTTGACCAAGTTGGCCCGCTTGGCATTGTATCTCGAGACTCTGAAATGAATTTTGAACCAACAAAGCGCCGCCGTGTTGCCCGTCATTGGCATCGTTGGTTGGGACTTTTTGCCGCCGTGCCTCTCTTGTGGTTGTCGGTGACGGGATTGCTTTTGAATCACATCGTTGATCTCGGGCTTAATGATAAGCGGGTCTCTGCCGCATGGATTTTGAAAAGGTATCATCAGCTTCCGGAAGGGAAGCCGGTGGCCTTTAAAGCGAATGAGCGCTTGGTCGCGGAGTGGGATGGCGCGCTTTATCTCGATGGGAAGTTCCTCGAGGGATTCGAGGGTGAATTGGTCGGTGCGGTGGGGGTGAAGGACAAGCTCGTGATCGCAACCAAGGAGTCGGTGGGAGTTTTCGATGGGAGTGATGCCATGGAGATCGAGCTCGATGAGCTGTCTCTTCCAGCCCTGCCTTTGCAGGGAGTGGCTGTTGCGGAGAATGTCTTGCTGGTGAAGTCGGACAGCGGATGGGCGTCGTTTTCAGATGATTTTCTTTTGTTCGAAGAATGGAATGATTCAGCTGAAGCGGTGACGTTTAATTTGCTGAATGATGAGGAGTTGAATGACTTAAAATCGGCGATTGCCTCCAGCCGTTCCATGCCTCTGGACCGGGTCATTGGCGATGCGCATTCCGGAAAGCTCTTCGGATGGCCGGGTTGGTTGATCACGGATCTCACTGCGCTTGGCGCGATTATCTTGACGATATTGGGGTTGCGATTGTTTCCAAAACGCAAGTCATGAAGAGGCGACTTTTTCTTGGGTTGGCCGGGGGCGCGCTTTGTTCATGTGGTGAGAAATCCAGTGGGCATTCCTGGAAGGGAATTGTTTTTGGTATCCCGGTGGGGATTCGTTTTTTGAATGTCACCGAGAAGACTGCGGAGGACTTGGGACAGCGGTCGTTGAAGCTAGCGCAAAAGTATGAGGCCTGTTTTTCCTTATGGGATGAAAACTCAGAGTTGAGCCTCTTGAACCGCGAAGGAGCATTGCCTTCTCCATCCGAAGGCTTGTTGGACTGTCTGAAGATCGCTAAGGACTTTCACACCAAAAGCAATGGATTGTTTGATCCTACGATTCATTCCTATCTGGAATGGAGTAAAGGCGAGTATGCCGCTGGGAGGATTCCTGATGATTTGGAGGCAGAGCGTCGACGGAAGTTGGTTGATTTCTCACGAGTTGAGATTTCGGAAGATCTCATCAAGTTGGAGCCGGGAATGTCGCTGAGTTTGAATGCTTTGGTCCAAGGTTATGTCACCGACCGGGTTTGTGAGTTTTTGGAAGAGCATGTTCTGTCTGCCCTGGTGAATTTTGGGGAGTATCGCGTGGTGGGTAGTCATCCCTTTGATGTCGAGGTTGAGGGGAAGACGATGCTCATCCGCCATGCCTTGGCTGTTTCGAGCGGAGGCGGACAGCGGTTTAGTGCGACGGCTGCTGCGAATCATTTGATCAATCCACAGGACGGAGTCAGTCCCGACCCCAGACGGGTGATTGCAATTGAAACGAGGAAAGCAGTGAATGCCGATGCGATTGCCACCATCGTCGCTTTGGGTGGGGAGGTGCCCGAAGGTTGTGGGGCCGTGACGACCTGGGAGTTCTAGTCGCCGGGGTTCAGTGAACCCCACCAGGTTTTGTTGGGCTGGTAGTCAGGCTTCAGGAAGTTGGCGTGTTGTTGCTCAAGACGGGCCTTTGAGTCGGTGGCTGCCTTCTGAAGTTGCATTTTCTTTTTGGCTGAATCGAAACGTGAATCTGGAAGAGGGATCTTTGCTCCAACTTCTTTCAAGTGAGCGGAAAGCTCTGCGCCGAGCCGGGTAACAATTTCGGGGTTTGCTTGGGCGAGGTCCTTGGTTTCGCCAATGTCGTCCTTGAGGTTATAGAGCTCTTCGTGTCCGTCTTCGTAGTAGCGGATGAGTTTAAAATTACCTTTGCGAATGATGCTCGATGGTTCGCCACCTTGGTTTCCGTAGTGCGGATAGTGCCAGAAAAGCGAGCGCTCGGACTGCTTTCCTTTGAGGGCTTCGACGAGTGATTGGCCGTCGATGTGGTTTTCAGGACGAAGCCTCAATCCGGCGAGTTCGAGAAGAGTAGGAAAAAAGTCGGTGCCGGTGGCGAATTGATCGGAGCTTGAGCCCGGTTTGGCGACGCCGGGAGCCTTGATGTAAAACGGCTGGCGAATACCGCCTTCCCATTGACGTCCTTTTCCGCCGCGCAGAGGAAGGCAGGCGGTGGCGAAGGCGTCGCCGGAAGAGACACCGCCATTGTCGGAGGTGAAGATGACGATGGTGTTGTCATCGATGCCGAGATCTTCGAGGGCCTTGGTGACGATGCCGACGGCATCATCCATGGATTCCATCATGCCGCCATAAATGGGACAGTCCTGCACCTGGCGGACAGATTTGGTTCGATCAAATTTAAAGCGTTCCGTGGCCAGTCCGGCCGTAGTCGCTTTTTTACGGTATTTTTCCCAAAGGTCGGGAGTGGTTTGAATCGGACCGTGTACGGAGTAGAAGGAGAGGAAAGCGAAGAAGGGTTTTTTGTTGTCCTTTTTGATGAACTTTACGGTTTCGTTAGCAAGACGGATCGGGAGAGACTCGCCCGTGGGGCCGTCTTCGAGCTGAGGGTTTTTGTAGGGAGAGAAAAAGCCCCCCGGAGGAGAGCCCCGATGATGGCCGCCTTTGTTGATCTCGAATCCATGATGCCCGGGCTTCGAAGTATCGCCTCCGAGATGCCACTTGCCGGCGAAGAAGGTGCGGTAGCCGCCTTCCTTGAGGGCTTCGGCCATGGTGGTGGATTCAGCAGGAAGGTTGTGAGTGTATTCAGGCGGGAGGACGCGGTCGTTGCGCTTCCACTTCGTGCCCGTGGCTGCCCCAATCCAATCGGTGATGCCAATGCGGGCCGGGTATTGCCCGCTCATGATAGAAGCGCGAGAGGGGGAGCAAACCTGGCAGGTCGAATAGCCATTGGTGAACCGCATCCCCGACTTGGCAAGAGCATCGATGTGGGGAGTCTCGTAAAAGGTGGAGCCCTCGATGGAGAGGTCTTTGATGCCAAGATCATCGGCGAGAATGAAAACGATGTTGGGTTTTCCCAGCGCGATGAAGGGAGCGAGGAAGAAGGGAGCGAGGAAGAAGAGAGAGAGGAGCTTCATTTGATTGGAGGAGGAAAACGTAAAATAGAGACAAAGACAATTCACTTTGGAGTTTCCGCCCTCTGCTGTTTCAGCCAGACTGCTGGGGATGCGACCGACTTGTGACTATCTGGGCTCCGATTCTCTCTTTGGGCCTGCGGTGGTTGATTGGCTTTGGGCGGGAAAGGAAGCTTTGCCGGGGATGTTGGTGGTCGTACCAACATCGCAGAGTGGTCGGCTTTTAAGGGAAGGGCTCGCTGAAAAGGGCGGTGCCTTGGCTCCACGGGTGGTGACATCAGGGTATTTCCTGCATACGGGGGAGGGAGCTCCGGAAGCGGTTGAGGTGTTGGCTTGGGTGGAGGTTCTGGAAGGGATTGAGGATTGGACCCGGTATGAGGCGGCGTTTCCACAGCAGCCGGGCGTTGGAGAAGAGGCTTCGTGGTCCCTGCCTTTGGCGAAGTCATTGTTTGGAGTGCGTGCGGGATTAGTCGAGGGAGGGATGATGATTGCCGGGGCTGCGGAGCGGATGGGGGAATCGATTGAGGCCGATCGTTGGCAGGTTTTGGCTGATTTGGAGAGGAGGGTGGAAAGCTTACTGGAAAGCTGGGGCTTTGAGAGTCGGAGTGCCTTGGTCTCACAAAATAAGATCGATTGGCCGTCGGGAATAACCGAGGTTGTTCTGGCGGGAATGGTGGATGTTTCACCGGCAGTGGTGAGGGTGTTGGAATCGAGCCCGGTTCCGGTGAGAGTGCTGGCAGGGAGCGACGAAGGATTGGATGACTGGGGGCGGCCTGATCAGGAGCATTGGAGGGACCGTGAGATTTCGTGGCCGAAGAGTGGTTCGGTGACGCTTTCGGGTGATCCCATTCAACAGGCCGAGTGCGCCTTAGGGAAAGTGGCGGAAGGGGGGTGGGCATCGGATCAGGTGACCTTGGGGTCGGTGGATGAGGAAGTGGCGGCCGAGTTGGTTCGCACTTTTGGTCGGGCTGGGTGGACGATTCATAATCCCGGTGAAACCACGAACCATTCCCTGGTGGCCTGGTTGAGTGCTTGGCGGGCCTACTTGCGTCGACCGGAAGCGGCCGAGGTGATGGATTTGCTTTCGTTTAAAGAAACCGGCGTGCTGGTGAAGCATCGTCGCGTGGCTCGGTCCCGGGCTTTGTCCTCGCTGCGGAATCGTTATCTGGTGCGACGGTCTGACGATGTGACACGGGTGGTTGATTTACTGGAGCGTGAGGTCAAAGCGGCTGGTGCAGAGCGTCGGGCGAAATATCTCAAACGCTCGTTGGAGGACGCGGAGCTCACGGTGGAGACGTATGCTAGCTTGGCGAAGTCGCGTGATCGTTTTTTGAGTGGGAGTTTCCACGAGGGGATGCGGTCGCTTCTTGCGATTGTTGATCCGGAAAATGAGAGCGGATCGCTGGAGTGGTTACATGAGACTGAACCAGTGGCTGGAAAGACAAAACGTCCGGCGAGTTTTTGGTTGGAATTGTTGCAGAGTGGGCTGCAGCCGGTAGTGGATTATGCCCCGGAGGAGCGGGCGCTCGATGTGCAGGGGTGGTTGGAGTTGTCTTTTGAGAAAGGAAATCATCTCGTGATTTGTGGGGTGAACGAGGGCCTGGTTCCGGGGCGTCCGGGCAATGACTCGTGGTTGCCGGAGGGTACGCGAAGAGTGTTGGGTTTGTCGAATTGCGAGTCGCGACGGGCGCGCGATGCCTATTTGTTGGCGGGAATGATCGCGAGTCGGGAAGTAAATGGACGGGTGGATCTGTTACTTGGAAAGTCGACCGGCGGTGGTGATGTGCTACAGCCGTCGAGTTTGCTTTTGGCGAGCAAAGGTGAAAAGTTGGCCCGGAGGGTGAGTAAACTTTTTAAGGAGGTGCCGCCTCCGGAAGATGGCTTGTCGTGGAGTCACGAACCGGCTTGGGATTGTCAGGTGAAGAAATTGCCACCACCCGAGAGGCTGAGTGTGACTGCGTTTAGCGATTACTTGACCTGTCCGTTTCGTTTTTATCTCAAGCATGTCGTGAAGATGCAGGAATCCGAGCCCGAGCGGATTGAGTGGAATGCGCGGGATTTCGGGACCTTGGTGCATGTGGTGTTGGAGGATTTTGGGCGTGATCCAGAAGCGCGGGACTTGTCCTCGGAAAAAGAAATTGGAGATTGGATCCGTCAAGACCTGGAGCGTGTGCTTCAGGAGCGGATCGGGCGTGAATTACCAGCGGCGATTCGCATTCAAAAAGAGGTGATGAAGAAACGGCTTTCTTGGTTCGCCGAGTGTCAGGCGGCGCAGTATGCCGAGGGCTGGCGGATCACTGAAGTAGAGAAGAATTTCCAGCTGAAGATTGGTGGGATTGAAGTTCGGGGGCAGATTGACCGGATTGAAGAGAACGAGGAGACTGGAGCGAAGCGGGTGCTGGATTATAAGACCAAGAGTAAGGACCACGGCGTGGTCAAAGCTCATGCAGTGCAGATCAAGAGTAATACCAATTGGCCGGAGCATTTGAAGGAGGTGGAGGCGGTGAAAGCGTTGCTGCCATTGGGGTATCGAGGAAAGGAAGCAGAGGCGCGATGGACAAATTTGCAGGTTCCTCTCTATGCGCTTGCGATGGGTGAGCTCGATTCAGTGGGCTATTTTGGTTTGGGAGCCACGCGCTCAAACGTGGGTGTTTATCTATGGTCGGATTTTGGTACGGCTGATGTGGAAGCGGCGCGGGGATGCGCTGAGTGGATTGTTGGGCAGGTGGAAGCCGGAGTGTTTTGGCCGCCTGCAGAGAAAGTGAAGTATGACGATTACGAGAAGTTACGTTTCGGAAAGTCACTCGAGAATGTCATCAAACCCACATTTACAGCATGAAGTTAAGCGAGCATCTTCTGGACAAGAATCTCATGATTCTCGCTTCGGCGGGATCGGGGAAGACCTATCAGTTGGGGAACCGGATCATTGGGATGATCGGGGCGAAGGAGGTCGATCCCGAGCGTATGGTGGCCTTGACTTTTACTCGTAAGGCCGCGGGTGAGTTTGCGGATTCAGTGCTGACAAAGTTGGCGGTAGGAACGTTAGATGAAGACGAAGCTCGCAAGATTCAAGAGGCCGTCAATGGCGAGTTCGATGTTGTCGAAGTTCTCGAAAGTGTCGTAAGGGTTTTACCACGGTTTCAGCTGGGGACGATTGATTCCTTCTTTTCGCAAATCGTGAGAGGCTTTCAGTATGAACTGGGTCTGAGCGGGGGGACTTTTGAATTGATCGAAGGTCGGAAGCAGGACCTCGTGATGGGTGAGTTGATTCACGGGGTGCTGAGCGAAGTGCTGGAGTCGGAGGAGGGCGATGAATTTGTGCAGGCTTTTCGTCGGGCCACGATGGGTAAAGAGGAACTGCGGGTGATCAAGGATCTCGAACAGTTTTTGAAATCCTGGCATGGTCTTTGGAAGGCGGGATTGAGCATCGAGCACTTTCGCGGAAATGGTCGTTTTGATCATTTGCCCGGGGTTGATGAGTGGGAGAAGCAGAAGCTGGGACTAGTGCAGGAGTTGAGTGACGAGTTTGAGGGGTTCGACGGCTGGACACATGGCAGCCAAGAGAAGGGGGTGATCAAGTTGATCGAGGATTTCAAGAGTCATACGACAGGAAGCGGAGTCCTCACGGCGGCAGGAAAATTGTTTGAAACCTTGATCGAAGCGGTAGCTGAAGGTGGTGTTCTTGAAATTGAATATTACCGAAAACCACTCAAGTTTTCTGGAAATCAATCCAAGTTGTTGAAGCATCTTGTTCTGCTGGCGGCTTCTTGTGAGTTGGTCTCGGCGATTGAGCGGAGTGAAGGCGTGGGTTTTTTGGTGAAACGAATCGATGAGGAATGTGAGCGTCAAATGCGGAGTCGTGGGATGCTTGGTTTTGATGATGTGAAGAATCTTCTCGGGCGATGGAAGAACAATGAGGAAGTGCGGCTTCAGCGGGAGCAAATTGATTTTCGTCTCGATGGGTGCTATGACCATTGGTTTCTCGATGAATTTCAGGACACCAGTCCGACCGAGTGGGATGGTCTGGAGCCTCTCATTACCGAGGCGGCCAGTGAGGGTGAAGGGAGTCTCTTTATTGTGGGGGACAAGAAGCAGGCGATTTATGGATGGCGTGGAGGCGACGTACGTCTTTTTGATCAAGTGAAGGATCATTTTGGCAAGGGGATGACGGCAGTGCCCATGGATAAGTCGTATCGCTCCTCGCCGGAGGTGTTGGCTTTGGTTAACGAAGTTTGTGGGAATTTGGATCTGATCGGGAGGCTCTTTGGGGAGAAGGTAGCGGCGCGTTGGGATTGGCATGAGCACGAAGTGGCGGAGAGTTCGAGGGCGGGTGCGGGTGAGGCGCGGGTGGAGACGGTGGACAAAGAGGAAATGATGGAGCGCCTTGTGGAGACTTTGAAAGAGGTCGGTGTGGGGGAGAAGAAGCTGGCTTGTGGGATTCTCGTAAGGACGGGAAAGCAGGTGACGGAGATCTCCGATCATTTGAGGGAGGAAGGGTTTGATGTCATCGAGGAGGGTCGACGGAAGCCGATGGAGGATTGTGCGGTGGGAGCGGCAGTAATGATGTTGGCGGAGTGGTTGGCTGATCCAGTGAATCCATTTGCAAGAGAAGCCGTGGAGATGTCACCGATCAGCGCCGTGATTCAGCATCGCTTCAAGGATGTAGAGCGATCTCCTTGGGAGGACTTGCTGGATGAAGCTCGCGAGGAAGGCTTCGCGATGATGATCGAGCGACTGGTTGAGCCCCTTCGGGAAAGCTTGTCCGGATTTGGGCGTCGACGTCTGGGTGACATCTTGCGGTCGGTAGCGGAGTTTGATCATTCAGGGAATAATACTCCGCGCGCGCTGCGCGATTGGTTGGCGGGATTGGAAATCAGTCAGGCTCCCGGTGATGCTGCGGTACAGGTGATGACGATTCATAAATCGAAAGGGCTTGGTTTTGATGTGGTGGTTTTGCCGAATCTCAATGACGAACAAGTTCCCGATCGAGCCAAGTACGAGGTGGCAAGGTCGCCGGGCGAATGGGTCTTGCAGACGCCCGCGTCCTGGGTGCGATCGCTTTTCCCTCCTTTGGTGGCTGCTGAGGAGTGTTGGGAAGAAGAGCAGCGTTATGAGGCACTCTGTTTGCTGTATGTTGCCCTCACAAGGGCCAAGCAGGGCTTGTATGTCTTTTTGCCGAGGGAGAGCAAGAGTCGCGGTAAGGCGGCTGCTGATTGGTCCTCGATGGCGAATGTCGTTCGGCAGAGCGTGGGAGATTATCAAAGCGCACCGGGGGAATGGCCGAAGTGTGTTGAGCCGCGTGAGGTGAAGGAGTTTCCCAAATTGCCAGCCTTGGGGGATGCGGTGCCCTTGCGGGAGCGGACGACACCATCAAAGTTGAAGTCATCCGGCGCAGGCTTTCGCGGGGGAACAGGCGCTGCGGTCGGTCTTGAAGTTCATCAGTTGTTTGAATCGATCGCGTGGTTGGGGGAGGACGAGAAGCCCGAGACTCCGCAAAATCTCGCGGGCATGATTGTAGATCACGCGTTGGCGGTCCCGGAGATTCGGGCCATTTTTTCAGAGCAAGATCAAGCGACTCTCTATCGAGAGCAGGCTTTTGAGGTGATGGTGTCGGGCAAATGGATGTCGGGCGTGATTGACCGGATGCACGTCGGGCCGAAAGGCGTGTGTATCTTTGACTATAAGACCGATATGGCGGAGGATGCGGATTCACTTCGGACAAAATACGAAGGGCAGATGAAGGCCTACCGTGAAGCGATGGGTTCGGTGATGAAGGTGCCCCTGGAGTCAGTGAGAGCCTATCTCGTGTCGACTCATCTCAAAACTTTGATCGAAGCATGATCGAAGATCGCTTTCAACAAATGCTCGAGGGCGAGGAGTTGGGGATGTCCTTCGTGGCTTGGAAGGATGGGAAGGAATTTGTTTCATTGCATGGTGGCTGGAAGGATCGGCGTCATGAGGAGGCATGGACCGAGGAGACGATTGCGCCTGTGTGGTCGGCGACGAAGGGGCCGATGGCAGTGAGTTTGCTGATGGCCTTGCATCGGGTTGGGATGGATGGTGACTCTTTGGTGGAGCGCGTTTGGCCGGAGTTGGCGGCGCCGAATGTTACGATCGGCGAGTTGATGTCGCATCAGGGAGGGTTGGCCGCGCTCGATGAGCAGGTTTCAATTTGGGATCGCGAAGCGGTGGTGGCGGCTTTGGAAAAACAGGAGCCAAAATGGCCGGTTGGCGAGCACGGGTATCATCCGCGGACGATTGGTTTTTTGGCCGATGAGTTGGTTCGTCGAGTGGATGGGAGATCGTTGGGAGCGTTTTGGTCCGAGGAAATCGCGGAGCCTAATGGGATTGAATTTTGGATCGGCCTGCCGGAAAAAGAGCATGACCGGGTTGCGGAGCTTGTTCCCGCCAGAGTGGGCAAAGGAGGGAAGCCGGAAGCTTTTTATGAGGCCTTGCTAACGAAGGGGTCTGTGACGCGACTTGCCTTCGCTTCTCCATCGGGC